>USDH01000005.1 GCA_900553415.1 uncultured Collinsella sp.
GCGCCGTATTTGTCATAGGAATACTTCCGGCAGAGCTTGATCATGCCCTCATTTGCCTCGCCGCCGCCGTTGGCAAAGAAGGCGCCCGGTTTCATCGCGGCGAAGAACTCGGCGTTCGCCAGGCCGCGGGTCTCGGGTGTGCTGGGCATAAAGGATGCGACGATGTCGGCCTCGGCTAGGCGCTCGGACAGGGCGTCCATGCCGTCCATGTCCTCAAACACAATGGGGTAGACGAGCGGATGACGCTTGATGCCACGGACGTGCGCGCCCATGTTGCGGCAGAGCGTGGCGAAGTGGCCACCGATATCGCCCGCGCCCAGCACCAGCACATTGGCGTTTTTGAGCGAGGTGACCGGCCCCAAATCCTCCCAGCGATGCTCGCGCTGCAGGTCCTGGTAGCCGGGCAGGCGCTTCATCATAGACAGCACCATGGCAAACATGTGCTCGCTCACGGCCTGGCCGTAGGCGCCCACCGAGCAAGACAGTTTGGCATCGACCGGCACGGTGCCGGCGGCAAGGTAGTCGTCATAGCCGGCGGTTTGCAATTGCAACAGCTGGAGATGCTCGCATGCCGTGAGCATGTCAGGGTCGATGTTGCCCAGGATCACGTCGGCATCGGCGACCTGCTCGTGCGTGGCGGCGTCGGCGCTCGTGTAGATAAAGTCCTCGCCCGGAGCGCTCGACTCAAGAATTGCGCGATGACGGTCGTTGACGGGCAACAAAACCAGAATGTTCACAAGCAGTCCTCTCCGCTCGACCTGCCAAAAAGGGACAGGTTTATTTTGGCAGGTTTTATCAGGCAAAACGCTTAAATAAAGCGCCGGGCGCTCATGGACGGTTATAAGTCCATGAGCGCCCGGCGTCCGTGCGGCTACCAGCTGAGCAGCTCGTAACCGTTCTCGGTCACCACGAGCTGTACCTCGCACTGGGCCGAATCGCTGCCGTCCTTGGTGCGCACGCACCAGCCGTCGCCCTTGCTAATCTTGATGTCGGGCGCTCCGGCATTGACCATGGGCTCAATGGTAAAGACCATGCCCGGAGCCATGATGGTGTCTACATCGGGTGCCTCGGTGGTAAAGCCCACAAACGGGTCCTCGTGGAACTCCTTACCGATGCCGTGTCCGCCGTACTCGCGCACCACGCTAAAGCCGGCGTCCTCGACCGTCTTTTGCACGGCCTCGGCCATCACGGACAGCGGTAGCCACGGCTTGACGGTAGCCAGGCCCGCTTCCACGCTGGCGCGGGTGACGTCGACCAGGCGCCGGCGCTCGGCCGAGACCTCGCCGATGCAGAACATACGGCTCGAGTCGCTAAAGTAGCCGTCTAGGATCGTAGAGCAGTCCACGTTGATGATGTCGCCCTCGTGCAGCACGTCCGTATCGCAGGGGATACCGTGGCAGACCACGTCGTTGATCGAGGTGCACACGCTTTTGGGGTAGCCCTCGTAGTTGAGGTCGGCCGGCGTGCCGCCGTGCTCGACGGTGTAGTCGTAGATCATCTGGTCGATCTGGTTGGTGGTCATGCCCGCGGCGATGTGCTCGCCTACGTAGTCGAGCACGCCTACGTTGATGGCGGCGGAGCGCTTGATGCCCTCGATGTCGGCGGGCGTCTTGTAGAGCGTGCGGGGCAGAACCTCCCAGCCCTCCTCCCACAGGCGCTCGAGGCGCTCGTCGAAGGCGCTGTGACATTTCTTATATTTTTTGCCGCTGCCGCACCAGCAAGCGTCGTTGCGGCCGGGTACGGGTCCTTTGTCATACATGGCTAACTTCCTTTCATCCGCAGCTAGTATAGCCCACCCACGCGTCCATAAAAGTTGCGGTGATATAGTTCCGATTTAAGCGGTTTAACAGCACAAATAGGAACTATATCACCGCAACTGATGGAGCGGGATGGCGGGCACTAGCTGCTGCGTGGTTTTGCTAGTAGCTCACCTGGCAGGGAATGCCGAGGGCTTGGACGCGCGCGGCAATGGCGTCGAGCACCTCGGGCGCTGCCTTGGCAAGGCCGGCGACCGGCGTCTCGCGCGCCACCGTGTAAATGGTCGCCTCCTGCGGACGAATGCGCTCGAGCGCCGCGAGCCAAGGGCCGACGTACTCCTCGCCGGTGTTGTCGATGAGCTTGCCCTGATACTCGCCGGTCAAAAAGATCGACTGGATAATAACGTGACCGTCAAAGCTTGCGAACGTCTCAATCTGGTGCTCGACGTCGTAGGGGCCAACAGGCTGGTCGAGCAGCTGGATAAACGCCGGGTCGACGGTATCGAGCTTGAGGATATTGTCGTCGACCATCATGAGCGCGTCGTGCACCTCGGGGCGGTCGGCGCGCGTGCCGTTGGAGAGCACGGCGATCTTGGAGTTTGGGGCTAGCTGGTCGCGCAGCACAACGGCGCCGGCGATGGCCTGCGGAAATTCGGGTGCGGCGGTGGGCTCGCCGTTGCCTGCGAAGGTGATCACATCGGGGAGCTCGCCCTCGGCTGCCATCTCGCGCAGCTTTGCCTCGAGTGCATCGAGCACCACGGCAGCCGTGTTATACGGCTCGTGGCAGGGGCGCTCGGCGTTGAGGCCGTTTTCGCAGTAAATGCAGTCGAACGTGCAGATTTTGCCGCCGGCCGGCATCATGTTGACGCCGAGCGAGAGACCAAGGCGACGGCTGCGAACGGGCCCAAAAATGGGGCTGGCATTCAAAAACGTAGACATAGGCATATGCTCCTCAAGACAATTGTGCCTAAGCATAGCATCGGCTCCGAAGCAAGGTGCGGGCTCTTGCTTTACAAGTTTCGTTTTTTCACGTCGCTCATTATGCCGTGCCATGAAAAGCCTCGGGTCGGGTACAGTTAATCTGTTAACAAGGCGTAAGGCAATGCGGGTCCATCTAGCCGTACTGACGTGCAACTGGATGGGCATTGATGACGGGGACACAGTATGGATTTTACGGTCGAGAATGCGGGCACTACGATTGCCTGCCGCGAGTATGCCGGCCCGGATGTATCGTCCGATGCACCCGCTTTGGTGTGCGTACACGGTGCGTGCGTCGACGGCGTCTTTTTTGACGGTATCGCCCGCGAGCTCGCCTGTGACTATCGCGTCATTGCCTACGACCGCCGCGGTTGCGGCGAGAGCAGCGACGCTGCGGATGGACGCTACGACCTCGCCGCCCAGGCCGCCGACCTGCAGGCCGTTATCGAGCATATTGGCGCTCCGGCAAACGTGCTCGCGCACAGTGCCGGTACGTTGGTGGCCCTGGAGCTTCTCCGCGCAAACCCCGCCATAATCTCGCGTGCGATTCTGCATGAACCCGCCGTGACGGATGAGGGCGCCGGCCTGGGCGCGGCCCCGGTTTTGCTCGAGATGATCGCCGCGGGAAAGGTCTCCCGGGCATTACGGGCCTTCCTGGGCGCCATCGGCGATTCGGACCCTGAGGCCCCCAAGTTAACCGAGGCGGAAGCCAAGCATGCCCTGCGCAACGGCCGCAGTTTCATGGCGAACGAATACGGGATTACTATGACCTGCGTTCCCGATTGGGATAGCGTTCGCGCGTCGAAAACGGTGGCCGCTGTGCTTTTGGGCGAGCTCTCGATTGGTACGCCCCGCGAGGCCGGCACGAGGATGGCGGCTGAGCTTTTGGACTGTCCACTCGTAATGGTTCCCGGCGCGCACAACGGCCTGCGCGATCGCCCGGCAGCGGCTGCCCAGACTGTCCGTGGCATCCTGGGGCTCTAGCAGCTGAAAAAACAAAACAAGCTTCACCCGCAAACGTTTCGGCCGTGTTAACAAATGCGCTCAAAACCTCACGCCTGCGGCTTCAATCGCGCCGTCTGCCAACTCAAAAAATTGTAGCAGTATTCACGTGCTTACCTGCATCGGCAAGGTGTTAACCTTGTATCATTTGGAACCCACCGCTACTATGCGAAACAATCGAAAGGGCCCCATATGCTCAATAATCACGAGGCAAATCTAACCGACGAGGAGGCTGCCGCCGAGGTCGCCCGCGTCGCGAAGACCTACCCCGTGGTACGTTTGCTGTCGGCCGATCAGATTAAGAGCGAGCCTAACTGCCTGCTCGTCGGCGATTGCTGCCCTTGTTTGCGTCAGTCGAGTCTTGAGGCCTTGGCAGATTCGGATGAGGTGTCGGAGCAACTGCTCAATGATGGTGTTGAGTACCGCGCCCGCGTGCGCCCTCTGAAGGTCGAGGGCGAGCCTCACGTCTTGCTGATGGTGCGTCCGATTGATGAGCAAGAGGCTGCAGAAGAGGACCTTGTCTACACCGACGTGCTGACGAGTGTGCGCAATCGCCGATATTACGAGGAAAAGCTCCGCAATGCCCGCATGAATGCCGGCGTTGCGGTGATCGACCTTGATGATTTTAGGGTCTTCAACGATACGTGTGGCCGTCATGCCGGCGACCTTGCACTCGGTGCCGTGGCGACGGCCATGCGCAGCGGAATTCGTTCGACTGACGAGCTTGTACGCTATGGCTGTGACAAGTTTGTGGTCGTCATGCCCAATATTCCCTCCGATGACTTCGCCCGTCGCCTGCATCAGTTATCCGATGCCGTTCATGCCACGATTGTTCCGGGCCATGAGTACGTGAGCTTGACGGCATGTGTTGGCGGCGTTCGCATTCATGGCGAGACGGTCGATGAGGGCGTTGGCCGCGCTGTCCAGTTATTGAGCCGCGCTAAGGCAAAAGCCGGTACGGTCGTGACCGATGCCGATTCCATTGAGGCCTTCCAAAGCGAAAAGCCTTTGGTGCTTATTGTTGATGACTCCGAGATGAACCGAGCCATTCTCAACGAGATGCTCAAGGACGAGTATTGCATCCTCGAGGCCGATAACGGTCGTGCGGCGCTCGACATGCTCGACCGCTATGGCGATGAGCTGTCGCTCGTGCTGCTGGATATTGTCATGCCGGGCATTAGCGGCTTTGAGGTGCTGGCCGATCTGTCGCGCCGATCGGGTATCGACAATCTGCCTGTCATCATGATTTCGAGCGAAGATTCCGATGATATGGTTCTGCGCGCGTACGAGCTGGGCGCCTCGGACTATATCAACCGCCCGTTTGACTCCCGTGTCGTGCGCCGCCGTGTAAGCAACACCATCCGCCTATACGCCAAGCAGCGCCGCCTGACGAACCTGCTGTCCCAGCAGTACAACGAGCGCGTCAAGAACAGCCGCATGCTCATCGACATCATGGCCGGCGTCATGGAGCTTCGCAACGGCGAGAGCGGCAGGCACGTTACGAATATCGAAAAGCTGACCGAGCTGCTGCTTGGCTGTCTGGTCCAGCGTAGCGGCACGATCTCCCTCGACAATGAGGAGCGCTCCACGATCGCCCTGGCTTCGGCGCTGCACGATATCGGCAAGATGTCGATTGACGATGCGATTCTCAACAAGCCCGGACGCCTTACGCCCGAGGAGTTCGAGATTATGAAGACGCATACCACGATTGGCGCCGACATGCTGCGTGAGCTGGGCAGCCATCACGCCGGCAATGCGCTTATGGAATATGCGTACCAGATTGCGCGTTGGCATCACGAGCGCTGGGACGGCAAGGGTTATCCCGATGGCCTTAAGGGCGACGAAATTCCCATTGCCGCACAGGTGGTTTCGGTGGCCGATGTGTACGATGCCCTGACGAGCGTGCGCGTGTACAAGGACGCTATCCCGCACGAGGAAGCGATCAAGATGATTCTGGACGGTAAGTGCGGCACCTTTAACCCGTTGCTGCTCGACTGTTTGCTCGAGGTGCAAGACCAAATTGCCGAGACGTTGGCACGCCCCGCCGATGTCGTCGCGTTTCCTACGATTTAGTTTGACCAAAGGAGTTTTTAATCCATGATTTCCATGCGTGAGGCGTATGAGAAAATCGGCGCTAATTATGATGACGCGTGTGCTCGGCTGATGGGCGGGGAAATGCTTGCCCGCTTTGCCCTCAAGTTTTTAGATGACGAGAGCATGGACAAGCTGGAGGCTGCCATGGCGGCAGGAGACGCCGGGGAAGCGTTTATGGCGGCGCACACGCTCAAGGGCGTGAGCCAGAACCTGGGATTCGATAATCTGTACGAGCCGGCGCTCGTGGTGACCGAAGCACTGCGCGGTGCCGATACTGTTGACGGCGCTCGCGAGGGAATGCATGCACTGCAGCAGCAGTATGCGGCCACGATGTCGGCCCTGCGCGAGGCAGCCGAGTAAGAGGTTGTGAGCCTTGGCTGTGTGTCTGCCGCGTATAGGCAAAAGGGCGCCCCGCCGGACCATGTGGCCGGCGGGGCGCCCTTATCTGTTGTGCTGTCCGTGAACTAACGGGCTTGCTTTACCTTGGCCGCTGCCTCGACAAACGACTTCCACAGGTTAAAGTCGGTTTCGAGCGTCTTCCACGTATACTCAGGGTGCCATTGCACGCCCAGGCAGAAAGGCTGGCCTTCGACTTCGATGCACTCGGGCACGCCGTCGGTTGCCTTGGCGACCAAGCGCGTGCTTTTACCCAGACGATCGACGCAGCAGTGGTGTGCGGAGTTGGTTTGGATCAACCTGTGCCCGCCAACCGCGCGCTCCAGCAGCGAGCCCGGCACGACCTCGACAGGATGCACGGGGTCGTTGAGCACGTGGGTATGGCGCCACTGCGTGCGGCCCTCGCGCGCGCCCAGGCTCGGCACGTCCATGCACAGGGTGCCGCCGGTGGCGACATTGAGCAGCTGCGTGCCTCGGCAGGTGGTAAAGAGCGGCTTCTTGGCGCGAAGCACCTCGTTAACCAGCTTAAACTCAAAACGGTCGCGAATCTCGCAGCACAGCGTGGGATCGTAAGGACGCTCGTCGCCCCAGCGTTTGGGGTTGACGTCCGGGCCGCCAGGAATGGCGATGCCGTCGGCGATTTCCACGTAATGACGGATAACATCGATGTCTTCGGTAATAGACATCTGCAGCGGCAGGCCACCGGCGGCAAGGATGGCATCGACAAAGACGCTTGCGATTTCCTCGTTGGGGGAGAGCATCTCGCTTAAAAACGGCTTTGCCTCTTCCCAACGCGGCGCGACGAGGATGAGTGGGCGGTCGGCGGGGGCGACGTCGACGTACGGGGTGAAGGACGATGAAGTGCGAGTTCCGATCATAGGTGCTGCTTTCGAATCTAAAGGTGACAGGGCGCATGAGAGACGTGGGACAACACTTCCGATGGATTTGTCCCACGGGGCGGCTGGTTAGTGGCCCTTGATGGAGTTGAGGAAGTCCTGGGCGCGCTTGGTCTGGGGATGGTCGAAGAACTCGTCGGGCGTGCCGGTTTCCACGATTTGGCCGTCGGCCATAAACACGACGCGGTCGGCCACGCGGCGGGCGAAGTTCATCTCGTGCGTAATGACGATCATCGTCATGCCTTGCTGTGCCAGACGGACCATAACCTCGAGCACCTCGTTGATCATCTCGGGGTCGAGGGCGCTTGTGGGCTCGTCAAAGAGCATGGCCTTGGGCTGCATGGCGAGTGAACGGGCGATGGCCACGCGCTGCTGCTGGCCGCCCGAGAGCTGTGCGGGCACCTTATCGGCCTGCTCTGCCACGCCTACGCGGCTCAACAGGTCCATGGCGCGCTCGCGTGCCTCGTCCTTGGACACGCCCAGCACGTCGACCGGCCCCAGCATGACGTTCTGCAGCACCGTCATATGTGCGAACAGGTTGAACTGCTGAAACACCATGCCCAGCTCGGCACGCATGCGGGCAAGATCCTTGCCTTCCTGCGGCAGGGGCTCGCCCTCGATGAGGATCTCGCCCGAGTCGATGGTTTCCAGGCGGTTGATGGTGCGGCACATGGTCGACTTGCCCGAGCCCGAGGGCCCGATCACCACGACGACCTCGCCGCGGTCGACCGAGAGATTGATGTCGTTGAGGACGTGTAGATCGCCATAGTGCTTATCGACGTGCCTGAGCTCGATCAGCGGCTGATTGCCGGTGGAAGAGGTGCTCTGTGCCATGGTGCTCGGCTCCTTATGACTCGAAATGGTAAAGCGTTAGCGGATGATGGTCGCGCCGGTCTTGTGCGAAACGTAGACGGCGGCCTTGTTGATCGCGACGTTGATGAGGATATAGATGACCGCGATCACCAGGTAGACCGACACGAGGGCGTCGTAGTTGGTAATGAGCACGCGGGCATTTTGCATGAGGTCGGGGTAGCTCACCACATAGGCGACGGTGGTGTCTTTGACGACGACCACAAGCTGCGAAATCAACGACGGAATGATAAACCGAATAGCCTGCGGCAGCACGATTTTAAAGGTGATTTTAGCTTTGGAGAGACCGAGCGCCTGGGCGGCCTCGACCTGGCCGCGCGGCACGGCGTTGACGCCGGCACGGAAGATCTCGGCCAGTACGCCGGCTGCGGCGAGCGCGACAGGAAGCGTGAGCATCCAAAACGACGGCAGCGCAATCTTGTACTGGGGCAGCACCAAAAAGAAGAAGTAGATGAACAGAAGGCTCGGCACGCCACGGAAGAAATCGGTGAGCACGCGGCAGACCAGTTGCAATGGCTTGATTCCGCTCGTGCGGCCGAGCATAAGGGCAAGACCCAGCACCAGCGCAATGGCGCCGGCGGTGAGTGCGACTTTAACGGTGCCCTTAAAGCCGGCAAGCAAGAACTTCCAGGTGGTGAGGTGCGTAAAGAAATACCAATAGTGAACCGAAAGCTGGCCGGTCACATAAAAGCGCTGCAGCACGAGGGCAGCGAGTGCGACGACGGCAACCAGCGAGATGGCGGTGCCGATGCGAATCTTGGCGCGCATCTTGGGGCCGGGAGCCTCGTAGAGCGCATCGCGCATGGTGAGCGCGGGGGAGGAGTGCTTGCTCATCGGAGGATCCTCACCTTCTTATCGATGTAGTTGCCAATGTGGCTCACCACAAAGGCCGTGCCCAGGTAGCCGAGCGCCGAGATAAAGAACGCGGCGACGCCGCCGAGCGAGCGCGTGTTGATATAGCTCACCACGCCGGTGAGCTCCTGCGGTTTAAGCGGCACCTGACTGCCGAGCGCGGTGGTGAGCATGACGGCGATAAAGAGGTTGGTCATGGGCAGCACGCTCGAGCGCAGTGCCTGCGGAATCACGATCTTGGCGAGGATACGGCTGAAGCTCATGCCCAGCGAGCGGGCGGCTTCCACCTGACCGACACCGACGGTGTTGATGCCGCTCATAAAGTTCTCGGAGCCAAAGGCAGAACCCAAGAGCACTGTGGCGACGATAACGCAGGTGCGGTAGGGCAGGACGACCTTGAGCGGCGGCAGCGCATAGACGACGATAATGAGCAGCGCGATGCCGGGGATGTTACGGAAGACCTGGACATACAGGTCGCCAAAGACGCGCAGCGGCTTGAGCGGCGACACGCGCATCACGGTGACGGCGACGGCCAGCACCATGGCGATGGCAAACGACTCAAGCGTCATGCCCCAGGTTGCTAGCAGCGCGTCGATATAGTTCTGGCCATAGAGCGACCAGAGCTCGGAGAGACTCATGCGGACCTCCTGCCGATAAGGAAAGGGGCTCCCGTGTGTACGGAAGCCCCGACAACTCAGTGAGGAAACAGTTTAGCGCAATAAAGCGCACCGTGCGTTTCCATATGGTTTCGTTGCGGCCGTTACTAGGCGCGTTGCCTAGGCGCCGATCTCGGGCAGCTCGGGAACATTGGTGTCGCCCGTGCGGTCGCCGATGCAGATCTGCCACAGCTCGGTCCAGGTGCCGTCGTCCTCGATCTTCTTAAGGAAGTCGTTGACAAAGGCGACGCCGTCGGAATCGAGCGGCAGGCCGATGCCATAGGGCTCCTTGCTGCCGAAGGGCTTGCCGGCGATCTTGTACTTACCGGGCTCGCGGACCAGGGCGCTCTGCTGCATGTTGTTGTCGATGACGTAGGCGTCAACGCGGCCCTGCTGGAGTGCCTGGCGGGCCTCCTCGTCGGTCTTGAACTCCTGCTGGCTGGCCTTGGGAGCGAACTCCTCCAGGATGGCGGGGCCGTTGGAGCCGGACTGGACGGCGACGTTCTTGTCGGCCAGGTCGTCGACGCTCTTGATGTCGTCGTTATCGGCGAGTACCAGGATGGCCTGCTGCGTGTAGTAATAGGGACCGGCAAAGGAGACGAGCTTCTTGCGCTCGTCGGTGATGGTGTAGGTGGCAAAGACGGCGTCGACCTGGCCGTTCTGCAGGACGGACTCGCGCGTGTCCGAGGTCACCTGGGTGATCTCGACCTTGTTCTCGCCCAGAATGTAGTTGGACAGAAGCTGTGCGATACCGGCGTCGAAGCCGCGGGTCTGACCGTCCTTCTCGTTGAGGAGGGAGAAGAGCGTGGAGGTCTGAACGCCACCGATCTTAAAGACGCCGGCGTCCTTGACGGCCGTGGCCCAGGTGCTGGCGGCGATGACATCGTCATCGGCCTTGGGGCCGTTGTCGACGAGCTTGTCGAATGCCTTAGCGTCGAGCGTGGTGGATGCCTCGGTATCCTTGGAGTTCTTGGAGGAGCCGGCGGCGGAACCCTTGTCGGCCTCGGCGCTGGTGTCAGAGCAGCCGGCAAGACCAAGGCCGGCGACGGTTGCGAAGGTGGCGGCAACGAAGCCGCGGCGGTCGAGAACGACCTGCTGGGAGAGGTTCTTGCTCATGGTAGAACACCTTTCTCAATAAAATCCCTAGCGGTTGAGTAGAGTTATACCCTATCCCGCTCAAACGGGTCAACACGAAATAACTCAGAAACATACTTGCCTTATGGGTAATTCTAGCTACCAAAAAGGGACAGGTTTATTTTGGCAGGTTTTATCTGGGCAAATGTCAGTTGTTGCAGCTGAGACGCCGCCTTGTGGGTGGCGCGGTCGCTCATGGTGGTCGTTATATAAGTAAGGAGATCGAAAACCACCACAAAGGGGACAGGCACCTTTGTGGTGGTTTTGACCGATGCAGCGGCATGCCTTGCTGTTTTGTCTCGATCTGTAACAGTTAGACGGCCAAAAGGTCTCTATCTGTTACAGATTGAGACAAAGGCCAGGGACTAAGACGTCTTATCTAGATCTGTAACAGTTAGACGGGAATTCGGGCCATAGATGTTACAGATCGAGATAATCGCGCCGCGAAAATAAAAACCTCCGCAGGGATGCTTCCCTTGCGGAGGTTTTTTACTCGTTGAGTAGTCTCACGGCTTCGGCGGCCATGTTCTCGACCGTCATGCCGTTCTGCGCGAGCAGTTCGTTGGGGTCGTAGCGGTCGGGGAAGCCCTTGGCGATGCCAAAGGTGCGCGTGCGCAGCGGCGTGCAGGCCAGATAACATGCCACGCGCTCGCCCCAGCCACCGTCCAAGATGCCGTCCTCGAGGGTGACGACAACGCGATGCTCAGCGGCAAGACTGTCGAGGAACTCGCGGTCAAGCTCGGTTGCAAAGCGCGGGTTGACGAGCGTCGCCTCGATACCGTACTCGGCAGCCAAGCGGTTTGCCACGCGCTCGCCCAGCTCAAAGAAATCGCCAAGCGCGAGCACGGCCACGTCGCGACCCTGACGCACCACGTTGTAGCGAACGGCGCTGTAGTCGGTGTCTTCGGCGGGCGCAAGATCGGGGCGGCTTACCAAGCCAATGCCCGGCACGCGAATCGCCACGGGATGCTCGCGGTGGTCGAGCGACCAGCTCAGCATGGATAGGTATTCCTCCATGCAGGAAGGCGCCAGGTAACGCATATTGGGGAGAGCGCCCAGCATAGAAATATCAAAGAACGAGAGGTGCGTCTCGGACGTGGTGCCAAAGATCGACGCGCCAAACACTAGAATGGTTGCGGGGGCGTCGTTGAGGCACAGGTCGTGCCACAGTTCGTCGTAGGCGCGCTGCAAAAACGTGCCGTACACACCAAAGACTGGCTTGGCGCCCGAGCGTGCAAGCGCGGTGGCAAAGGTCACAGCGTGCTCCTCGGCAATGCCCACATCGACGAACTGTTTGCCGGCGGCAGCCCGAAGCTCGGGTGTAAAGCCCATGATGTAGGGCGTGGCGGCCGTGATGCCCACGACCTGCGGATCGCGCTTGATGGCGGCGCTGAGCGCCTCGCCCGTAATGTCGGCATAGGTGCGCGGCGCAGGCTCGCTCGGATGGCCCGGGCAGAGCTTGCGTCCAGTTGCCATGTCAAACGGACCCACGTGATGCCAGCGTTCGGGGTCACTTTGCGCCGGCTCAAAACCCTTGCCCTTGGCGGTGGAGACGTGCAGCACGAGGGGATGATCGATATTGCGCAGTTCCTGCAGCGCGTCGACGAGGGCCAACACGTCGTTACCAGCGTCCAGATAGCGGTAGTCGAGCCCCATCGCGCGGAAAACGTTGCGCTCACAGGTGCCGTTGCTGGCGCGCAGCTCGGCCAGATTGCGATAGAGGCCACCGTGGTTCTCGGCGATGGACTGGTCGTTATCGTTGACGATGATGATCAGGTTGCTATCGAGTTCGGCGGCATTGTTAAAGCCCTCAAACGCCAGGCCGCCCGAAAGCGAGCCGTCGCCAATGATGGTGATGACATTGTACGCATCGCCTGCCAGGTCACGAGCGTGCGCCAGGCCGCAGCCCAGGCTCACAGACGTGGAGGTG
This sequence comes from uncultured Collinsella sp., assembly GCA_900553415.1. Taxonomy (GTDB): domain Bacteria; phylum Actinomycetota; class Coriobacteriia; order Coriobacteriales; family Coriobacteriaceae; genus Collinsella. The sequence goes on from USDH01000005.1 coordinate 12,566, forward strand.
TGGCCCATGGCGAACAGGTCGTGCTCGGACTCGTCGGGATTGGCAAAGCCAGAAGCCTCACCATAACGCTCCGGATCGATATAAGTGTACGCGCGCCCAGTCAGCGCCTTGTGGGCGTAGGTCTGGTGCGAAACATCAAAGACAATCTTGTCGATGGGGGAGTTAAACACGCGATGAAGCGCAACCGTGAGCTCAACGACGCCCAGGTTGGGGGCAACGTGCCCGCCGACGGCGGCGGAGCTTTCGAGGATTGCCTGACGGATCTCGCCGCAGAGCAGCGGAAGCTCGGCGCGGTCGAGAGCCTTGACGTCCTCGGGCGTTGTCGTTTGCGTAAGCAGCATCGTTGTGGGTTACTCCATGCGAATCGTGCGCCGGCACTCCCTCGGCCGGCACAATTGCACAAGACAGTCTCGCACATTTTGGCGTTTGATATGTGACGGCGGCGCGGTAATTCGCCAACTGGTGGGGCAAAACGTTTTGTCCGATGCCATTCGTGCCGAGAAAATCGCGCACGAGGTCGACTTTGCTGCCCGTCAGCTGGCCCAGGCGGGTCGCTTGGACTTGACGCGCGAGTTTATCCAGCATGGTGACGTGACGGTCTATGCACATGTGACTTCGGTAGCGCGGGCGAGCCTGTCCTTTGCCGAGCGCTTGGGCCGTGCTGGCATTTCGGTCGACCGTGCCTCGCTGCTGCGCGGAGCCTTGCTGCACGACTACTTTCTCTATGACTGGCACGACCCCGACCCGAGCCATCGACTGCACGGATTTCGGCATCCATTTTTTGCCCTGGCGCGTGCGGAGGAAGATTTTGAGCTGACGTCGCGCGAGCGGAATATTATCGTGCGCCATATGTTTCCGCTGGTGCCGGTGCCGCCGACGTGTCGTGAGGCATGGATTGTGTGCCTGGCAGATAAATGGTGTGCTCTGCGTGAGACGGTCGCCGGCCGCCTGCCGCGCAAGGACGAGGCAGACGATGGCATGAGTAAAGCATCGAGCGAAAAGAGGAGAGGGTAGACGGTGGGGACCGCGATCGACATGGCATTTGACGGCGCAACGCTTGCCGCCTGCCCACTCTCGGCACTGGTGCTCTCGTTTGCCTTTTACGGGTTTTGCGGCTGGGCATGGGAGTCGACAGTCTGCGCCATGCTCAACCACGGACGATTTGCCAACAGTGGCTTTTTGCTGGGGCCGTGCTGCCCCATCTATGGCGCGGGCGGCATTGCCTGCTGGCTGCTGTTGCGCGGGATTCCGGATGCCTCCAGCCAGTTTGTCGCTGCAGCGCTCGTATGCAGCGTGATTGAGTACAGCGTGGGCGTGCTGTTGGAAAAAACAACTGGCGCTCGCTTTTGGGATTACTCGCACTTGCCGTTTAACTTGCACGGACGCATCTGTCTGTACTGGGCCTGCGCGTTTGGCTTGGGTGCGCTGTGCATTTGCCGTTTAGTGGAGCCGGCATTGCTGGGCCTGCTCGGCCATCTGCCGGTGCTGATTGTGCGGCTGTCCGCCTTTATCGTCGCGGTCGCAATGATGATCGACGCGGCGTGCTCGTTGGCGAGCTGGCAGCGTCTGTCCGATCAGCTGGAGCGCGTCCGGGCCGACCTTGCGGACCGCATCAACGAGTCGCTTGCCGATGCGTCCGACTCTATGCTCGAACGTATTCCCGATTCGGCGATCGACTCGGTGGCGCAGACGCATATCCGCAGCCGTGCCGTTAACGCGTGGCTGGCCGAGCTGGGTGACGCGGCGCTCGATGCCCTGCGCGAGAAGGCTTCGATGCCGACGTTTATCTCGGACGGTGCCCGCGGTCTGGCGCTTGCCGCCCGCCGTGTGGCCGATGCCGCGCCGAGCGTGCCACGTCCGTCGCTCAGTCGCCGCCTTGCCGGCAAGCGCATGAGCCGTCCGGTGCCGAGCGTGTCACTCAGCCGTCGCGACCTGCGCTTCTTCAATGCCTTCCCGCGCTTGCGTATCAACCGCTATGAGGGCATCATCCGAGCTACCAATCTCCGCGACCGAGCCCGCGAACTGTTCCGGCGCTAGCCGGGACGGGTGCGTTCACGGCCCCCTTGCTCGCGTATTTCCCGTTCGTTTCGCGCCCGTTGCTGCGCCGTTTCCAAGATTGCGGCACCGTTTCCATTCGACAACGCAGCGTTTAACAACGCCGTATCTGGTCTACACCAGTTGCCCCTCGGCCGCATTATGGGCGCCGACAACGTCCATGCGACCAAGGGGGAGCGAATGTACGATACGGGATCGACAACGTTTATGCTCATCTGCACCATGCTCGTGTTTTTAATGACACCGGGTCTGGCGTTTTTCTATGGTGGCCTGTCCAGGCGCAAAAATGTCATCAACACCATGCTCATGTGCTTTGGCGCCATTGGCCTGGTAGGTGTGCTATGGATTGTTGCCGGCTGGTCGCTGGCCTACGGTGGCGACGGTTCCAGCCCGTTTATTGGCGGCTTTGACCAGCTTCTGTGCCTGCCGGTGCTCAACCAGGTGCTGCAGGCGGCCGAGGGCAATGCTGCGGACGGTGCCGTCTACCCTCAGATTATCAACATCGCCTTCCAGATGGCGTTTGCCATGATCACTGCTGCTATCGTTACGGGCAGCCTGGCCGGCCGCGTTAAGTTTGGCGCCATGACGGCTTTCCTGGGCATTTGGCTGCTCGTGGTCTTTGCGCCGCTCGCCCACATGGTCTGGGGTGGCGAGGGCTCCTTTATCGGCGACATCATCGGCGCGCTCGACTTTGCCGGCGGCGACGTGGTGCACATTTCGTCTGGTCTTACCGGCCTGATCCTCTGCTTAATGCTCGGCCGTCGTCGCGGTTTTGGCATGGTGAGCTACCGTCCGCATAACGTCCCGTTTGTGGCGCTGGGAGCCGGCCTGCTTTGGTTTGGTTGGTTTGGCTTTAACGGCGGCAGCGAGTTCAAGGCCGATGCCGTGGCCGCGCTCGCCATCCTCAACACCGTGACGGCCAGTGCGGCGGGCATGGTCTCGTGGCTTGCCGTCGAGCGCGTGCACACCGGTCGCCCCACGCTGGTGGGCGCTAGCACCGGTCTGGTCGCGGGCCTCGTGGTGGTCACGCCGGGCGCGGGTTTTGTCGAGCCGTGGGCGGCTCTGGTCATGGGCCTGATCGTATCGCCCGTCTGCTACCTGGCTATCAGTCATCTCAAGACCAAGTTTGGCTACGACGACGCGCTCGACGCGTTCGGCTGCCACGGCATTGGCGGCATCCTGGGCGGCGTGCTCACGGGCCTGTTCTGCGTGCCGGAGCTTTCGTGGACCGGTAAGGGCGGCCTGTTCTACACGGGCGACGTGTCGCTGCTCATCTCGCAGGTCCTGGGCATTGTGGTGACGGTCGCCATTGTGTTGGTGCTCGACTTGGTGATTACCGCGGTGGTCAAGGCGCTGTTCCACGGTAGCCTGCGTGTGGACGAGGCCGACGAGGCGCTGGGCTTGGATGCGAGTCAGCACGGCGAGAGCGCCTACCCTTCGTTCTCCGGACTCGATTAGCAGCTTCCCCAAGCACCGCACCTCGGCCTTCAATCGTCGTTTGCGTACCTTAAGTACGCGGCACTCCTCTTTCAGGCCGATCTGCGGCACTTGGGAAACCTGCTAAGACCTGTTAGTTGCACTTATCTGATCTACAAGGTTGGTCTGTGGCACCTGGAAAACCCGTGCCATGTGAGGGACAATTCATTTCTTTTTTTGAAGAGAGGAATTCACTATGAAGAAGATTACGGCGATCGTTCGTGCCGAGAAGCTTGAGGTTCTTAAAGACGCGCTGTTCGCTGCCGATGTTCGCGGCATGACTATCAACCAGGTGCAGGGTTGCGGCGCACAGCATGGCTGGAAGGAATACGTGCGCGGCAACGAGTTGCTTGTCAACACGATCCCTAAGGTGCAGTTCATCCTCATCTGCGCCGATGAACATGTCGACGGCATTGTCGAGATCATCTGCAACGCTGCTCGCACCGGTGCCGTCGGAGACGGCAAGATTTGGGTCGAGCCGGTCGAGGAGGTTATCCGCATCCGTACCGGCGAACACGGCCCCGCCGCGGTGTAGAATCGACCGCCTACCATCCGCAACGTTAAAATGCTGCAATGAGGCACAAGACTTGCGTTGCGGATGGACGGATTATGGGTCGTAATAAATATCCCGAGGAGACGGTCGCGAAGATTCTCGACGCGGCGCTGGAGCTATTCTGCGCACAGGGTTATGAGGGGACGAGCATTCAAGATATCGTCGACCGCCTCGATGGCATGACCAAGGGCGCTGTCTATCATCACTTTAAGAGCAAAGAGGAGATTTTCGACGCCGCATTTGATCGGGCAATGGCTCCGATTGTTGAGCACCGTCGCTCAATGCTTGGTATCGGTAATATGACCGGCGCCCAAAAGCTCAAGCAGCTGTACGCGCCCGAGTCCGTCGTTCCACAAATTGAGCTATGGGCACGCATGCATCCTGCGGCGGATCCGGTAAAAAGCTCGCGTCTACTGGCGATGCAGTACCAGGGCTCGTTTGACGAGTCGGCCGATGGCTGTCTCTTGCCAGTGATCGAGGAGGGCATCACCGACGGCTCCATTGCGTGCGAATGCCCGCGCGAAGCGGCGGAGGCCGTATCGTTGTTGGCGAATCTTTGGCTGCTGCCATTGTTCCGTCCGCTTGAATCCAAGGACCGAATGCTCGCTCGCGCACAATGTTTGGCGCAGATGGCGGCCGCGGTGGGGCTCGATTTGGGTAATGAAGTGCTTCAGACAACGGCGCAGATTTGGGACGTATGGGACCGCGCCGGGTGGTAATATAGATACCAACGGTATGTAATTGATTTGTGAGGGTAGCCACGGCTGCCCTTTTCAAGTCGATAAATACATACTGGCGGTATGTATGGGGGGCGGACTTATGGCTGGGCTGAGAGGCGTCGGCGTCTCGTTGAAATCAAAAACAGTGCGGTCAATCAGGTTCGCGGAACTTCTGGTTGCGCAGCTGTGCACGTATTCGATGCTGTCGGCGCTGTGCTTTGCGTATCCGCTTTACTTGTTCGATTGCAGTGGCTCGTCAACGTTATATGGCGCCGTCGCGGCGATAGCGTTCATACCGGGTGTGCTCGCGACTCCGATTGGCGGGATCTTAGCGGATCGGGGAAGACAGCGCGAGGTCCTCGTGGCCCTCGGTATTGCTCTGATGACTGCATCGCTGCTGTCTATCCCCATGAAGCGCTCATTGCCTCTTGCGGTCGTCGTAGTAGCGATACTTTGTGTTCAATATGGTGTTCAATCGCTGCTAAAGCCAATGCTCCAAATTGAGACGGTGCGCATGGCGGGTGAAAAGAAGGTTGAGCGGGCCACTGCATTGGTTTCGCAGGTGACCATGGTGAGCAATATCTTGGGTCCTGTGGTCGGGACGGCAGTCTATGGGTGTTTTGGTATCGATGCTCTTTGCGCAACCGCGTCGGCGACGTTTGCGATTTCAGCCCTGCTGTTCGGGGGCGCACTCAAGCGAAATGCCTTATCTGGAATGATAGGGGATAGTACGACTTGCTCGGCATGCCGAAACGATTTTCGGGAGTCGATTCGGTATCTGTTGCAAAATGCATCATTGGTCGCCGTGATTTTGCTTGCGGCCGTTTTAAACCTTGCGTTGGTTGGGCTAACGATTGGCGCTCCCATTATTGTTACAAAGCATCTCGGAATGCGGTCATCCTTTGTTGGGATTATTGAGGTGGCTATGGGCTTAGGTGGTCTCGTCGGCAGTGGCTTGGTCGGCATTTGGCCGCATCGCTTTTCTCTCAATGGCATATGTCGATATGTTGCGATGATCTGTTTAGGAGTCGTACCGATTATTGTTACGCTACTGTTCGGCGCAGATGTATGCGTGTTCACCGTGTTTGCGGTTGGTTCGGCATGGGTCATGGTGTGGGCAGCCATTGCGTCGGTTGAAATCATCGCGCTTGTTCAGCTGGCAGCGCCGACTGAGCTCTGCGGAAAAGTGCTTTCGGTCGTTTACACGGTCCTTTCCTGCGCAACGCCTATTGGCCAATTGGTTTACGGGTTCGCATACGATCGATGGACTCCGGCGATTGTATTCGCAGGAATGTTGGCGGTGCTGACGTTGACGACGGCGCTGTTTTATCGGCTGAAAAGTCGCTTGTGGCGATTGATTTAACGCGCTGGGGCACTGTGGCTTTGCGGGAGCGAATGTCCCGGCGCGTTGGAGCGCCCTTGCATGGGCGCGCTCATTCTCGTCTAAAATATCGTGCAGACGAAAGAGAGGCATGCCCATGATCAAGATGTTCGCGAGTGACTTAGACGGAACGCTGCTTAACGCCCTGCACGAGGCAGACGGGATCATCCGCCACGCTATTCGCGAGCTGACCGAGGCTGGACTGCATGTGGTTCCCGCGACCGGACGTTCGACGCTGCCGATTGGCGAGCATGGCTTTACGGGCCTGGCGCTTGACGCCTGCTGCTCCAACGGATCCATCGTGCGCGACAGCCATGGCGAGGTGCTCAAGACCTGGACCATCGACCCACAGATCACCGAGGAGCTGCTCAAGGAGTTTCCGGATATCTGTTTTGACTGCTCCACGCCCGACGGCATGTTCTCAAGCGGTTCGTTCGAGATGCACCAGGCTTTAAAAAGGACAGCCCTATCAAGCGCATCGTGATGCGCGGCATGCGCGCGCGTGGCGGGTATCACGAGGAGCAGTATTTTGACCAGTCGATCGGCGACATCCTGCGCCACGATGTGTGCAAGATCAACTGCCGTGTGATCTCGTCCGAGCTGGAGCGCGACCTTAAGGCGTATTTGGCCGAGCGCTCGGACCGCGTGGTCAACGCGCCGTTTGACCCGGTGATGTTCGAGATCACGGATGTGGCATGCAACAAGGGCGAGAGCGTGGTCTGGCTGGCGGGCTACTACGGCATTGCCGAGGACGAGGTCGCGGTCTACGGCGACGGCGGCAACGACATTGCCATGCTCAAGCGTTTCCGCCACAGCTACGCGACCAAAAACGCTAGCGCTGCAGCTAAAGCCGCCGCGAGCGCAACTATCGGCAGCTGCATGGTCCATGCCGTCCCCAAACACATGCTCGCCACCATGCGCGAGCAAAACTCCCGCACCGTCATCGAATAATGTGACAAAGGGACACTTCCTTTGTCACATGGGAGATGCCGGCTTTTGGCGTATAGGACTGTTACGCTTTCGCCACTAACAAATTTCGAGTTATTCGGCCTGTCGGAGGTCGTTAAATGGCAAAAGATGCCCTCTCAGGAACATTCACACCTCTAATGGTGTTTGATTCGGTGACGTAAGTGAGCAAATGGGCATGCATGCGCTCAAATAAGGACAAAAACTCTCAGATAATCCCGGCGGTGCATTTATACAGAACCAGCAGCGTGGCCGAATAACTTGAAAAATGTAGGTAGCAGTTCGGCGACAAGCTCGGGTATGGCAAAGGAACTGTTCCTTCGACATACCCGAGCTCCGATCTTCTGAAATGCGAACAAACATTCGCATATCTAATTGCGCTTTGATAGAATTGATGCTGTTGGCGGCAGTTCCATGTGCCGGGCAGCGCCCTCCATTTGATGGGAGGTGATGCCCATGACCGATTTGATTGATTTTGTGAGGCTCCTGACCGCCTTGGTCTCGCTCCTCACGACGCTCATCGGACTTTCCGAGGCACTCAAGCAACGTTCGAAGCAACGTAAAAGGGGTCGCCGCCGCTAAGGCGTTGACCCCTTAAACCAAGCAACGGCGCTGCCCAGCTTAGCAGAACTTGGGCTGCCGTCGGCACTATTCTACCCACGAATGCCATTTTGAACAATCGGTAATACCGCTCCAAAAGCCAGGCACAACCGGCACAACCTAGGCGGTCACTGGATGCGACAAGGGGATAATCCCTCTGTCACATCCCAAATATTGCCTTTACGTGTTGATGCACACGGTGTGCAATAATACTCGCACTGTGCAATAGCGCACAGGCTGAGTAACAAGGAGGACGCTTGTCCCAGCTCGAGAAATGTGATCGCCGGTCCCTTCGCTCACAGCGTGCTCTTCGCCAGGCACTTGCCAGCGAGCTTGCCGAAAGCGGCGACCTTTCGCGCATTAACGTCGCGTCGCTCACCGAGCGTGCCGGCCTTACGCGCCGCACGTTCTATTCGCACTACCGCGATATCCCCGACTTTATCAGCCAGATCGAGGACGGCCTGCTTGCCGAGATTCGTGAGCGGGTGGAGCTTATCACCGCAGCTCAATTACCCGATCTTTACCGCAATATCGACGAGCTCGAGCCGGCACCCGGTTCGGTTGAGCTGCTTCGCTATCTTGCGGCTAATCGTGACCTTATCGGGGCCCTGCTGGGCCCGGGCGGCGACCCTGCCTTTATTAAAAAGATTATCGACACCGCGCGTGAGGCTGTGGTGCCGCGTGCACAGACGGGCATTTTGGGCTTGGCGCTGGGCACCTTCTTTGACTACTACGTCACCTATGTCGTAAGTGCCGAGGTCGGCATGATCCAACGTTGGTTTGAGCGTGACCTTTCTGAATCGCCCGAGACCATGGCGCGCATTATGACGGTCATCGCCTTTGTGCGCCCCGGCGACCTGTATGGCCAACCCATCGATATCAACGTGCCGGAATACGGCATGAAGCTATTGAACTTGCAGCTCGAGGACGCGGCCGACACCGCCGCAACCGTCGAGTCCAACAACTAAGAGGAGAGACAATGAGCAAACTCGTCGAGGGCATTAAGGACCGTGTGGTCGCTGCCGCGCGCGAGGCCGCGCCCACCGTGATGGACGCCGCGCAGAAGGCCGCGACCGCGGCTGCTGAGAAAGTTGCCGAGGCAGTTGCCGATGCCAAGAACGTGGCAGGGGAGACGTCCGTCGCTAGCGATCCCGCCACCGCTGCTGAGCTCGTAGCCGCCACCGCCGCCCATGCCCCCGAAGGCGCGATCTTCAACCCCGAGAACGCCCACGGCAACCTGCACCTGGGCATCGACGTGGGCTCCACCACCGTTAAGCTCGCCGTGCTCAACGACGACAACCAGATCGTCTACGCCAAGTACCAGCGCCACCACACCGATGTCCGTGCCTGCGCCCGCGACCTGTTTGAGGGCGCCGCGACCGTGCTGCCGACGGCCCAGATGACCTGCGCCATTACCGGCTCGGGCGGCCTGCTGCTGTCCCAATGGCTCGACCTGGAGTTTGTCCAGGAGGTCATCGCCAGCAAGCGTGCCGTCGAGACCCTCATCCCGGCCACCGATGTTGCCATCGAACTGGGCGGCGAGGACGCCAAGATCATCTACTTCGACAACGGCATCGAGCAGCGCATGAACGGCACCTGCGCCGGCGGCACGGGCGCCTTCATCGACCAGATGGCCACTCTGCTGCACACCGACGCCAGCGGCCTTAACGAACTCGCGGCCAACGCCACCACCATCTATCCCATCGCCAGCCGCTGCGGCGTCTTTGCCAAGACCGACGTGCAGCCGCTGCTCAACGAGGGCGCCCGCCCCGAGGACGTGGCCGCCTCCATCTTCCAGGCTGTCGTGACCCAGACCATCTCGGGTCTGGCGTGCGGCCGTCCCATCCGCGGCAACGTCGCCTTCCTGGGCGGCCCGCTGCAGTATCTCTCCGAGCTGCGCCACCGCTTCTACCTCACGCTCAACCTAGACGAGGAGCACCGTATCGTGCCCCAAAACGCTCACCTGTTTGTGGCGAGCGGTGCCGCTATGGCGCACGAGTCCAATAAACTCAGCACGTTCCCGCAGCTCATCGAGGCCATCGACAGCTTGGGCGACACGCAGGGTGCTGAGGTCGAGCGCCTGGATCCGCTCTTTGCCACCGACGAGGACTTTGCCGAGTTCAAGGGTCGCCACGACACCGAGGTCGTCCCCAAGGGCAAGCTCGATGGCTACACCGGCCGCGTGTTCATCGGCATCGACGCCGGCTCCACCACCATGAAGGCCGCGCTCGTGGGCGAGGACGGCCAGCTGTTGCACACCTGGTACGGCAACAACAATGGCGACATCCTGGGCACGGCCAAGGTTATCATGGCCGATTTCTACAACCACATCCCCGCCGGCTGCACCATCGGCCACGTGACCACCACGGGCTACGGTGAGGCGCTGCTCATCGAGGCCCTCAAGGCCGATTCCGGCGAGATCGAGACCGTCGCGCACCTGCGCGGCGCCAAGGCGTTCCTGCCCGGCGTCGAGTTTATTCTGGACATCGGCGGCCAGGACATGAAGTGCCTGCGCGTGAAAGACGGCGTCATCGAGCACATCATGCTCAACGAGGCCTGCTCGTCGGGCTGCGGTAGCTTTATCGAGAGCTTCGCTGTCTCCATGGACATGGACGTGCGCGCGTTTGCCGATGCCGCCATCCATGCCAAGGCTCCGGTCGACCTGGGCAGCCGCTGCACGGTCTTTATGAACTCGCGCGTCAAGCAGGCGCAAAAGGAAGGCGCCACGGTGGGCGACATCGCGGCCGGCCTGTCTTATTCCGTCATCAAGAATGCCCTGTTCAAGGTCATTAAGCTGCGCGACCCCAAGGAGATCGGCAGCCAGGTGATCGTCCAGGGTGGCACCTTTATGTCCGATGCCACGCTGCGCGCGTTTGAGCAGCTCACCGGTGTTCATGCCGTGCGTCCCGACATCGCCGGCTGCATGGGCGCCTATGGCGCTGCCCTGCTCGCCCGCGATCGCGCTGGCGCCGACGTCACCTCGACCATCCTCTCGGCCGAGGACATCGCGCACCTCACCGTGACGCAAAAGCATGTCCGCTGCGGCCGTTGCTCCAACAACTGCCAGCTTACCGTCAACGATTTTGGCGGCGGTAGGCGCTTCATTACCGGCAACCGCTGCGAGAAGGGCGCCGGCCACAAAAAGCAAAAGACCGAGGCCCCCAACCTCTTCAAAAAGAAAAACGAGCTGCTCTTTAACCGCGAGGTGCTGAGCCCCGACGAGGCCCCGCGCGGCACCGTCGGCATCCCGCGCGCGCTCAACATGTACGAGAACTACCCCTTCTGGCATGCGTTCTTTACGCGCCTGGGCTTTAGCGTGCAGCTGTCCGACCAGTCGAGCAAGAAGACCTACCAGGCGGGCATCGAGTCCATGCCGTCCGAGAGCGTGTGCTATCCGGCCAAGATGAGCCACGGCCACGTGATGAACCTTATCGACCGTGACGTCGACTTTATCTGGATGCCGTGCGTGCGCTGGGAGCGCAAGGAGGATCCGACCGCCGGCAACTGCTATAACTGCCCCATCGTCATGAGCTACCCCACGGCGTTGGCGCTCAACATCGACGAGATCCGCGAGCAGAACATCGAGTTCCTGTACCCGTTTGTGCCCTATCACGACAAGACCGAGCTCAAGCGCCGCCTGTATCAGGTGCTCGCCGTCGACCGTGTGGCCGATGCGCAAGCCGGTCGCGGTCGCGTGCGTGGGCCCAAGATCACGCGCTCCGAGGTCGATGCCGCTGTCAACGCTGCCTTTGAGGCCGATGCGCGTTTCCACGAGGACATCCAGACCATGGGCGAGGAGGCTCTTAAGTGGGTCGAGGACCACGGCGGTCACGGCATCGTGCTCGCCGGTCGTCCCTACCATAACGACCCCGAGATCAACCACGCCCTGCCCGAGCTTATCTCGAGCTTTGGCTTTGCGGTCTTTACCGAGGATTCGCTCGCGCATCTGGTGAAGCCCGAGCGTCCGATTCGCGTCGTCGACCAGTGGATGTACCACAGCCGCCTGTACGCCGTCGCCCGTTTTGTGACGATGCGCAACGACCTGGACCTGATCCAGCTCAACTCTTTCGGCTGCGGTCTCGATGCCCTGACTACCGACCAGGTGCAGGAGATCCTGGAGGCCAGCGGCAAGATCTACACCGTGCTCAAGATCGACGAGGTGTCCAACCTGGGCGCCGCGCGCATTCGCATCCGCTCGCTCATGGCGGCACTCAAGGACCAGGAGGCCGAGCGCTTGGCCGAGGCCACGGCTGTGGGCAAGGTCTTTGAGCAGGGCGACGCTGCGCCGGTGGCGCCCTCCACGGATGCCCCCGCGTTCGCGAGCCGCAAGTACACGTTTGAGGCGCAGCGTGAGAGCGCTTCGACCGCGTGGCCCAAGGTGCCCTTTACCGAGCAGATGCGCGACGAGGGCTATACCATCCTGTGCCCGCAGATGGCGCCGATCCACTTTGACCTGGTCAAAGAGGTGTTCCGTGGTGCCGGCTACAACTTGGAGCTTCTGCCCTCGACCGATCACGACGCCGTCGAGGCCGGCCTGCGCTATGTGAACAACGATATCTGCTATCCGTCCATTTTGGTGACCGGCCAGATTATGGAGGCCATCGAGAGCGGTCGATACGACCTGTCCAAGACCGCCGTGGTCATCAGCCAGACCGGCGGCGGCTGCCGTGCCACCAACTACATCGCGCTCATCCGCAAGGCCCTGCGTGAGAGCGGCCACCCCGAGATCCCGGTGATCTCGCTTTCGGCCGTGGCGCTGGGCGAGGACAACCCCGGCTTTAAGATTACGCCGGCGCTGCTTAAACAGGCAGTCTACGCGGTGCTCTTTGGCGACGTGATGATGCAGATGCTCTACCGCTGCCGCCCGTACGAGGCCACGCCCGGTGCCGCCAACGCGCTCTACGAGGAGTACATGGCGCGTGCCCGCAAGCTGGCGCCCAAGTTCAACCGCCACAACTACACCAAGCTGTGCCGCGAGGCCATCCGCGCGTTCGACACCATGCCGCTTGTGGGCGAGGGCACCAAGCCGCGCGTGGGCGTGGTCGGCGAGATTCTGGTCAAGTTCCATCCTACGGCCAACAACCACGTGGTCGACGTGATCGAGCGCGAGGGCTGCGAGGCCGTGGTGCCGGGTCTGCTCGACTTCTTCCTGTATTCCATGAGCAACGCCGAGCTACAGAAGGACGAGCTGGGAAGCTCTGCCACTGCGCGCGCGGGCATGCAAGCGCTCATCAAGCTCGTGGACTGGATGCGCACGCCGGTGGAGGAGATGCTCGAAAAGTCCCGCCGCTTTGAGGCTCCCGAGCGCATCGGCACCATGGCCGACAAGGCCCGCACGGTGCTTTCGGTGTGCAACAACATGGGCGAGGGCTGGTTGCTCACGGCCGAGATGCTCGACCTGATTGACCACGGCGCGCCCAACATCATCTGCACGCAGCCCTTCGCGTGCCTGCCCAACCATGTGGTGGGCAAGGCCGTGATCAAGGAGCTGCGCCGTCAGCACCCCGAGAGCAACATTGTCGCGGTGGACTACGACCCCGGTGCATCCGAGGTCAACCAGCTCAACCGTATTAAGCTCATGATCAGTGTGGCCAAGGAGAACATGCGCGCCGGCAAGGGCTTTAAGCTCGAGAAGGTGGCGCCGCTCGCGATGGACGAGGTCACCGGCCAGATGCGCGCCCATGATGGCTGCGTGAGCTGCGGACCGGCCAGCGAGGAGGCCGTGGCATCGGTCGCTGAGCGCCTGGGACGCGGCATTAAGAAATAACTGGCCTGCTTTGGGCTAGATATGAGACAAACGGGTGGCAGCCGTGCCGGCTACCACCCGTTTTTGCTGGACATATGTTGCGTAAACGCCCTAACT
>USDH01000006.1 GCA_900553415.1 uncultured Collinsella sp.
GGCGGTGCGCAGCACCGTCTCGTCGTCCGCGCCAGCAGCAATGGCATGCGCGAAGCCAGCGATAGTGGAGTCACCAGAGCCCGTGGCGTTAACGGCAGGGATATCGGGCGTCTTTGCGCGGAACGCACGGCCATTGTGGAAGCCAACGGAGCCGGCAGCGCCCATGGACACGACGACCCAGGGGATATCAGAGAAGCGGGCATCAGAGGCGAGCGCGGCGCGGAGCTCGTCCACATCGTCGGTGGTAAAGCTCGTACCCAAAAGGCCGTTGATCTCGGTCAGGTTAGGCTTGACCAGCTCGGGCTTAATTTCGGACTTAAGGGCGGCCTCGAGCGAAGCACCCGAGGTATCGAGCAGCACCTTGGCGCCGGCGTTCTCGGCAATACCCGTGATCTTGGCGTAGTAGCCCGCCTCGACACCACGGGGCAGCGAACCCGAGATGGTGACGACGTCGGCCTTGCTCGCAAGCTCGGTAAACTTGGCGGTAAAGGCATCGAGCTCCTCGGGGGCAATTGTCGGACCGCTCTCGAGCAGCTCGGTCTGGTTGCCGGCATGAAGGATATTGAGGCAGATGCGGGTCTCGCCCTTGATGGGCACAAAGTCGTTGTTAATACCGTTGGCGTCCATGAGCTCGGCCATGTAAGCGCCCATGTGGCCGCCGAGCAGACCGGTTGCCACGACGTCGTCGCCCAGCTGACCCAGCACACGGGCCACGTTGAGGCCCTTGCCGCCGGCGGTCTTTTCGGGCGTCACACGGTTGACGTCATCGATAACGAGCTCATCGAGCTGATAGCGCGTATCGACAGACGGGTTCATCGTAACGGTGAGGATCATTTTTAGCTCCTTATCTCGCAGGCTCCTAGTGCCTCGCGATACGAGTCGACAAAACGGAATTACAGAATTTCAATCGTGAACGAGCGAACGACGGTCTCCTTGGGCTTGGCGACAAGGCAGCCGCGCTTATGCTCAAGCACGTCATCCTCATCGGAGCAGGTCGAAAGGCCGCCCCAGGGCTCAACTGCCACAAAATCGCCCTCGGGCTTACTCCACACGATGAGGTACGGAAAGCCCTCGAAGCTCAGGCGAACGCCCTTGTCCTCGCCCTTTTTGGAAATCGTGACCTGACGACTCTCGAGTACGTCAAAGATGGTCTCCGCAAAATCGAAGAGCTCGTGCGACAGGGGCAACGTCTTCCCCACCATGGGGTTCTTGGAGCGGTTTGCCACATCAATCAAGCCAGTCGATGGAACGGCGGTGCAGAGCTCCGCAGCCTCGTCCTTCTCAAAGCGCAGCTCGTAGTCCGTATAGACCTCGCCCTCATCGAGCGGGCACCTAAAGCCGGGATGTCCACCGATAAAGAACGGCATGTCCTCGGTGCCTTCATTGGTCACCTCATAGGAGACACGCACGGCGGCGTCCTCGAGCGTATAGCGGGCGACAAGCTTAAACGGATACGGATAATCGCTCAGCAACGCGGCGTTATCCTCCGAAGCCAGGCACATCGCCAGCTCGTTCTCACTCTGGCTCAGCAGCTTCCACTCCTGTTTGCGCGCAAACCCGTGGCGAGCGAGCTTCACATGATGCCCGGCAAACGTCATGGCATTGTTGTCGCGCAAGCCTCCGCAAATCGGAAAGCAGACCGGCGCCTGACCGGACCACACCGCGGGATCACCCTGCCACAAATACTCACGACCGTCAGCCTCAATCGAGGTAAACGAGCCGCCGGCCGTGGAAACCTTGATAGAAATCGAATCGTTGGAAAGAGCGTATTCCATTATCCATCCTTTCGGACAACTGCTTTTTCATGCAAGCGCCCGCCTCAATCCTAGTCAAAGGACAAACCCGCGCGCTCGTCGATGTGTCCGGTATCCCGACCATACAACGGGGTACCATACAGACATTGATGCAATTACAGCTGAAAGGCCTTCTTATGCGAACCATCATTCTTTATGCCTCACGCCACCACGGCAATACGAAAAAGCTCGTGGACGCCATCGTCGAGGCGCACCCCGAAATCGATACCCTCGACGTGAAGTCACTCGGTAAAAACGAGTACCCCGACCTGCACGAATACCATCTGATCGGTGTCGCCACGGGCATCTATTACTCCGAGATCGACAAGGACATGGCACGTGTGCTCACGAACGTGCTGCAGCCGCAGGATAAGGTATTTGGCCTTATGACCTATGGTGGCAAAAACAAGTGGTACGGCAAGGATATCGATGGCATCTGCCGCATGAGGCAGGCCATCTTTATGGGTGTCTACGGCTGCCCCGGCTTTGATACGTGGGGGCCGTTCAAACTCACCGGCGGTGTCCAAAAGGGGCACCCGACCGCTGAGGAAATTAAGGGTGCCGTCGACTTCTTCGACAAGATCGAAGACGAGTATGGAGACATCATCGTCGAAGAGTACGCCAAGCGCGAGAAGCGTCTAGCATACGAAAAGGAGCATCCTGCAGGAGGCCTGGTGGCCGGCGTTAAGCGTACGGCAAAGAAAATCGCTAGCAAGCTGTAACTGTAAAGGTGCTTTTGAGCGTTTAACCCGTACGGCGGGTCCGAGCAGATTCGGGCCCGCCGTCTTTTTCTTTCGTTACTCGGTAAAGGCGTTGCCGACGCTCTGGCCGCCAACATACGTCTCGACGAGGGTGAGCTCGTGGTCGAACACGACAAAGTCGGCGTCGCGACCCGGCATGATGCTGCCGCACTTATCCTCGATGTGCGCAGAGCGAGCCGGCACCTCGGTTGCCATGCGAATGGCGATATCGGCGCTGGCGATGCCCCAGTCGACGATGTTCCTGACGCCCTGGGCAAGCGTGAGCACCGAACCGGCAATGCTCTTGCCATCGGCGAGCCAGCACAGGTTGTCCTTCATGATGACGTCCATGCCGCCACTGGTGTAGCTGCCCTCGGGCATGCCGCCGCAGCCCAGGCAGTCGGTGATGAGTACCGTGTGCTGCCAGCCCTTTGCCTGCAGCAGCGCCTTGATGGCGGCAGGGTTTACGTGCTTGCCGTCACAGATGATCTCAGCGTAGGTCTCGGGCGTGGACATGGCAGCACCCACGACACCGGGCTCACGGTGATGCAGCCCGCGCTGGCCGTTATAGGTATGCGTAAAGCAGCTGGCACCGGCGTTGATGGCGGCGATGCACTCATCGTAGGTGGCGTCGGAGTGACCGATGCTGGTCACGACGCCCTTCGCGTTGAGGGCGGCAGCATAGGTGGCAGCGCCATCGCGCTCAGCGGCCATAGCGCTCTTGACGATACGTCCGCCAGCAGCCTCCTGCCACTGGTCGAAGACCTCCTCGGAGGGATCGATCAGGTAAGCGGGGTTCTGCGCGCCCACGTGCTTCATGGTAAAGAAAGGGCCTTCCAGGTAGATGCCCTGAATGCGAGCACCGCAGAAGTCGGGGCCGCGGCCCTCGTCCGCCTGGGCAATGGCGGCGCAGGCGTCCTTGATCTGCTCGACGCCATCGGTGAACGTCGTGGGCAGCCAGCTGGTGGTACCGCGACGGGCGAGCTCGGTCGAGCTGATATCGATGCCCTCGGGATCGTTATCGGTAGTTGAGTGGTTGTAGAAGCCATGGATGTGAGTATCGACCATACCCGGTGCGATCCACGATCCCGTGTAATCCTTAATCTCGCAAGAGGGCTCGTCGGCCTGCCAGGCGCCAAAGACGCCGTCCTCGACCATAAGATAGCCGCCCAGTTGCGGGCCTGCCGGCAAGAAGAACTTGTCAGCCTTAATTGCGTACGTGCTCATATGCACTCCTTGCTTCTAAAGCAGTTGACTGTGGTGATGCTTATACCCAGCTCACGTAAAACAAAAAGCGCCCGCCCGCCGTTATGAGCGGACGGGCGCCCTTACAGGGGGACGCGATTAAGCGGTGAAGGGGTGAATCGTCACGCCCTTGACCACGCGGTTGACCGTGCCGGTGGGGCTCGGCGTATCGGGCGTGTTGCCCACGCGCACGGAGTTGAGCAGGCTGATTGCCTGGGCAAACATCACGAACGGCAGAGCAAGGTAACCCTCGGGGAGTGCCTCATAGCCCTTAAAGGTGAAGGACTCACCCTCATAGACGGTGGCACCTTCCTGCTGAACGGCAACGGTGTGCTGAGCGATCTCGTCGCCACCGATCTCGTTGAGGATGTCGATGTCGTACTGACGGGTGTAGGCGTCGTTGTTGACGAACACGAAGACGAGCGTCTTATCGTCGACGAAGGACTTAGGTCCGTGACGATAGCCCATGGAGGTGTCGTAGGAAGTAGCGACCAGACCGTGAGCGAGCTCGAGGATCTTGAGCTGGCTCTCCTGGGCAAGGCCACCGAAGGAGCCAGAACCCAAGTAGGTCACGCGGTTGAAGTCGCCAGCCAGGTAATCGGCGATCTCGGGCTCACGGGAGATGACCTCCTCGCCCATCTTGGCGATGGTCTCAACCCACTCGGCCTTCTGCTCGTCAGAGGCAGTGTCGAAAATAAGGGTGGAGAGCAGGGTCATGCAGGAATAAGAACCGGTCATGGCGAAGCCCTTGTCGTTGGCGCGCGGAATGAGCAGCGTCAGCGCGTTGGGATCATCGGCAGACTCGACGGCGAGCTTGCCCTCGGGAGCGCAGGTGATGTTGAGGAACTTGACGTTGTGGACGAGCTCCTTGGCAACGGCAACGGCAGCAAGGCTCTCGGGGCTGTTGCCAGAGCGGGCAAAGGAAACCACGAGCGTGGGATCCTCGGCGCGCAGGAAGTCGCGCGGAGCGCTCACGATGTCGGTCGTGGCGATGGGCTTAAAGTCGTAGAGATCAGTGTTGCCAGCGTGACGCAGGTACGGGGCGCAGGTATCGCCAACGTAGTCGGACGTACCGGCACCGGTGAAGACAACGGACAGACGGCCCTCGCCCATAGCGCGAGCCTCGGCCAGGAAGGCCTCGATGGCCTCCTTGTTCTCGCGATAGATGTTGAGCGTATCACGCCAAAGCTCGGGCTGCTGAGCAATCTCGGCCGTGGTGATCTGGCCGCCGAGCTCGGTGAGCTCCTCGACACTCTTCTCGAACATTTCTAATACCTCTCTCTAGAAGTAATCCTCTGACGTGCAATTATACACTTCAGTTGGTTATCTGGTAGTAACCAGTTAAATGCAAAGAATCACCATATGGAAACGATGCGGACACTAGTTGCTACGCTGGTGGTAAACCTTGTATTTAAACTGATCGGCACGAGCAACCGAGAGTGTATACTCCACAACCTCGTTTGACTCGTTATACGTAGTCCTAACCAAATCGAGCACAGGCGAGCCCTCGACAATTTCCAAAAGGTGGGCATCGGTGGGACGGGCTATGCTCGCATAGAACTCCTCTTCGGCCACACGTATTTTTTGCTGAAAGTCTTGCTCAATCACATCGTAAAGCGGCTTGCGCTCCAGCAGCGGTCGCTTTAGGGACAGAAATTGACGAACCGGTAGATAGCTGCGTTCGACCATCATGGGCATGTTGTCGGCAGAACGAAGGCGCTTGAGCTTAAAAATGCGATCACCGATACGTAATCCCATATGCTCGGCCAGATTCTTATCGGCCTCCATCTCGCAAAAATCGAGAATCGTGGTCTCGGGGTCGCGACCCATCGCGCGCATCTGCTCGGTAAAGCTGTAGGACTGCATAAGATTGGTTGCCTTTGCCGAACGGTCGGTCACAAAGGTACCGCGACCGTGCTGCCGAACCACCAGTCCTAAACGCTCCAGTTCCTGCAGAGCCAGGCGTACCGTAGTGCGCGAGAGACCATAGCGCTCCGAAAGTTCGCGCTCGGAAGGAATCATGTCACCGGCGCGATATTCATGGTCAATCTTTTCGGTCAGAATATCGACCAGCTGATCGTACAGCGGTTGCTTACGCGCTCCGATCGCCATCCTATCCTCCCTTTTGCTCGAATTCGGCTAACTACCTAGGGTGTTAAGCATTATCAGTCCGCAACACCCGAATCATCAAGAAAACAAAAGCCGCGCGCTCTTTCGAGCACGCGGCTTTTAACATACACATGGCTTAAGGGGTCGGGGTGTGAGCCGCGTAGGGACACACCCCTCAAGCTAGAGCCTTACCAGATGCTCGGCCAGAGACCAAGCGGGCCAGCGCCCAGGATGCCCAGGACGAAGAGCAGCAGAATGCCCTTGGTCGGGGTCCAGCTGTGCTTAGCGAACATGTAGTAAAGCAGCAGCGTAAGCATAAGCGGGACGAGCTTCGGGACGATGGTGTTGAGGGTGTCGGCAACGGAGAAGTTGACCGGATCCTCGGTGACGGTACCGTAGGTAACGGACTCCATGCCGTTGCCCAGATCGGTGACGCCGCACTCGACAGCGTTGCCGTCGGCATCGGAAGCGGTGAGGGCGTTGCCGTCCTCATCGGTCATGGCGATGGTACCGGCCTCAGCGGTCTCGGTATCGATGCCCTCCATACCGGTGAAGTTCTCGGCCTCCTTCTCGGAGACGATCACGGTAGTAGCGGAGAGGCCACGGGTGGTGCCGTTGGGGATCTGGAGGTTGATCTGGGTGCCACCCATGGTGACGACCAGGCAACCGACGACGAAGACGCCCATGATGGAAGCGGCACGCGTGAAGGCCTGCATGTTGGCGGTCAGAGCGTCAATAGCGCTGGTGCCAAGCTTGTAGGACCAGTTCATGAGCCAGAAGCGCAGAGCGAACTGGACGACGTTGAAGATCACCAGGAAGATGATCGGCGCAGCAGCGTTGCCGTTGATGGCCATGTTGGAGGTGATGCCGGCCGTGATAGGCACGAGCGTCAGCCAGAACAGGGCGTCACCGATACCACCGAGCGGGCCCATTGCGGCGACGCGGACGGCGCGGATCGTGGGGATGTCAACCTTGTTCTGCTCGAGCGAAAGCACGATACCCATAACAAAGGTGACGAGGAACGGGTGGGTGTTGAAGAACTCCAGGTTGTGGCTCATGGAAGCCGCGAGGTCGTTCTTGTTGGTGTGGATCTTCTCCAGACCGGGGATGATGGAGTAGAGCCAGCCAGCGGCCTGCATACGCTCGTAGTTGAACGAGGCCTGCAGGAAGCAGGAGCGCCAAGCCATCTTGTTGAGGGTCTTCTGGTCGAGCTGCGGAGCAGGAGTGAGATCCTCGTAGTGCTCCGGGATCACATACTCATTAGATGCCATCTTCGAAGTCACCTCCGTCAGAAACAGCTGCACCCTTCAGCTCGGTCTGCTGCTGGAAGTCCCAGAAAGCGATGCCGAAGCCGATGAGAGCGAGGATGAGCAGGGCAGGGGTTGCCAGAGAATCGTTGGCAACGGTGATGAGCGCGAGGCCAAAGCCCATGAGGAAGAAGCCCCACATATCGCGGTTCATCATAACCTTGAGCAGGACGGCGAAGCCGACGAAGCGCATCATGCCGCCTGCAGCGGAGAGACCGGTCTGCAGCCAAGTCGGGATGGCGGAAGCGATGGTCTGACCGATGGTAGCGCCAGCGATGAAGAACAGGGTGACGACGACAGCGAAGATCAGGCCGAGCAGAGCCATGGCGAAGTAGTTCAGACGCTCGATACCCTTGGTGTCAGCGTTGTGAGCCATGTTGTCCGCGGAGGACATGAGCGGCGACATAAGCGTGAAGACCAGGGTAACGCCGAGCTGACCAAGCAGAGCGAACGGAATGGCAAGACCGACTGCCGCGTTGGGCTCAAGGCCCGTAGCGATAGCGAGAATGGCTGCCATGATGCCGCCGATGACGGCGTTAGGCGGCTGAGCGCCTCCGATCGGCATGTTGCCGATCGTCATGAGCTGATAAGTACCACCCACGAGAAGACCGGTGTTGAGGTCGCCAAGGATAAGACCGATGACGGCGCCGGTGACGATGGGCTGATAGAGAGACTCGAGGAAGTTAAACTGGTCGATTGCCGCGACGAACGTGACGATGAAGACCAGAGCGACCTGGAAGATCGTGTATTCCATCTTGCTCCTCCTTTCAAAATGTATGTACGCACTTTGGATTTCACGTACAGAATGTCAGGGTTTCACTCCTGACAACGTGGATCACGAGGATTACGAGAAGAGCTTGCTCGTGTCCTCAACAGGCGTGCTCGGAACGCGCCTGATCTCCAACTCCACCCCCAATTCCTGCAGCTCTTTAAACGCAGCGACATCCTCGTCGTTAACTGCGACGGAGGTGGCGACTTGGCGCTTTCCTTCCGACATGTGCATGTTGCCGATGTTTACCTTCTTTATAGGCACACCGCCCTTGACGAGCGTAAGCACGTCTTCCGGTGTTTCGGCCACGATGAAGATCTTCTGGCGCGGGCTCGCCTTGCCGATGACGTCGATGGTCTTCTGCAGGGAGAAGAAACGCGTAGCGACGCCGGTGGGAGCGGCCATCTTCATGAGGTTCTGACGCATGGTGTTGGTCGACACGTCGTCGTTGGCGACGAGGATGAGGTTGGAGCCCAGGGTGGAGTTCCACTGGGTAGCGACCTGACCATGGACCAGTCGGTTATCGATGCGGGTAAGAAGAATGTTGGGTTCTGCCATGTTGATCAGCTTCCTTTCGTTATTTGCTGACGACAGTTACTTGATCTCCTGAATCGCGTAACGCGAAACATCTACGACGGCTCCGGATCGGACTTTGATCTGGACCTTTTCGCCTTCGATGCCTTTGACGGTTCCGTAGATACCGCCGGCGAAAAGAACCTCCTGACCCGGCTTGAGCTCGGTGTGCAGCTCCTTGAAGTACTTCTGCTTCTTCTTCATGTTGATTTGCGACCAGATGGTGTAAATCAAGCCCATGATGACAAGCAGGCCCAAAAGAGCGACCGAGGAACTCAGAACACTGGCTCCGAAATCGGCCATTAGATGCCGTCCTCGTCGCCGAAGATATCCTCTTCCTCGGAGCCGGCAACGGATGCGACCGTCTGGGCGGTGATGCCCGTCTGGCCAACGGTCACGGCTTGCTCGCCAAGCTCAGCGAGCGTGGCATTGCCGCGGAGGAACAGAAGCTCAATAACCATGGGAAGGTTGGTGCCAGTCAGGACCTCGACGTTGTCGACATCCTGGGCAATCATCATCGACTGGTTAAACGGGGTGCCGCCAAGCAGGTCGGTAAAGACGAGCACGCCATCGCACTCCTCGCGCATGGCGGTAATAGCGGCGCGGAGATCCTCACCGTAGGAAGCAGCCTGGTCGCCCTCAAAAGGAACGACGGTAAAAGCGGGCTGGTCGCCAGCGACCATAGCGATAGCGCTTGCGAGGCCGGGTGCGAACTGTCCATGACCGGTAAGAATAAAGCCAACCATTCAAATTTCCCTTCCGAAGGTGTGTACGATCTGAGTCCGATGATTTTCGGAAGCCAGCGGGCAATCGCCCTTAAAGCTTCTTGGAAAGCGTTCTTTGAAGACCAGTGGTCTCTCAACTGGTAGTAACCACGTGACGTGTTGTCACTATATCACCACAGAAGAGGTTGCTTTCGTTGATTCAAACAGTAAAACGTTTTTGCACCGTTCACGGTAAAAAATCGACCGTTTACCGCTCGTTAACACTTCTACCTGCGGTTTTGAAACCGTTTCGAAATGCTTTGGCAAAAGATCGGATCTTTTTCTGTGTCTAAACAACGTAGGGCGGCTAAAAATAGCATGTAGAAAAATTGCAGGTCATTGTGAAGATATGTGAATTGGTCTTTTTGACTTAATACCAGTTAGAACCAGTTTAGAAATTATCGGTGAACGGTAGTTTTCGACCGTTCACCGGTTACTTGCAATCGTTTGCAGTTGTTTTCCCATATGAATCGGGGAAACCCGATGAAGCGTTTGTACGATCACTGGAAGTTTTGACATTTGTCCTCATCCCCCGCGCGTCAAACTCCGGCATCCAAAATGAGCCAATAGCTCACGTTAATCGTTTTCAATCATTACTTACTCAGTATCCGTAACTATTTATCGTTTATCGTTAATTCTGATATGATACAAGTATCATCCAAAACGCCGATTGGAGGGGTTATGGTCCATCGAAACGCATCTATATCGAATGAAACCATCAGCCGCGAACAGACAATAGCCAAACTGAGGAAGCTCGCTCGTATCTGCAAATGGGCCACGATCTGCATTACCACCGCGCTCGCTCTGGGACTCCTCGCAGTCATTGCGATTGACCTTCTACTCATATTGCCTGGCCTCTCCCAAGGGTCGTGTCTCCAATCCGTAGAACTTCAAGCCGGCGAAGGGCCGTGCCTTGCTATCGTCGGTACCGATGCGCAGGCCCCACTTATGCTCGTTGCACACGATGGTCACACTGCCATAGGGAGCCTCTTGATGACATGTCTCGCGCTTACCATCGCGATAAGCGTGCGCAGGCTTTTCTTCAACATTGAAAAGGGAGGCAGGCCCTTTGACCTTGAATGTAACCAGACACTTCGTCGAGTAGGACATTTATTCCTTATCGGCGGCGTTGCCGTGAGGCTTCTTGGTGCCGTAATCACAGGAATGATACTCTCAGGATTTGGCGGCAGCTTTACGGATGCGTTCGTCGGCCAGCTATTCGAGCCCTCCATGCTCTTTGCAGGCCTGATTATTTGCCTGATTGCCAGCATCTTCCGCTACGGGTATATCCTGCAAAAACAAGATGACGAGTTGCTCTAGGGGGAATCCATGATTATTCTGCGGCTCGACCGCATGCTTGCCGAACGCAAGATTTCATCCAAAGAGCTTGCGGAACGCGTGGGTATCTCCCAGGTCAATATGTCGCGTATCAAGACGGGCAAGGTTTCTGCCGTGCGCTTTTCAACTCTTGACGCGATATGCCGGGCTCTCGACTGCCAACCGGGCGATGTACTGGAATATATATCCGACGATGAAGCCGATAGCCTTTTTGGACTTAAAGATGAATAGCCATAATTAAGCCGCCAATCACGCCCTCAACGCAAATTACCCGCCAGAACGACTTCCGTACTGGCGGGCAATTTGTTTTCTATCAGCTAGATGCTCGATGAGCCGTGCGACTCTTTACGCAAACAGACCGTAGATGCTGATGTTGGCCTTGGCGTAGAGACCGTTAGCGTACTCGGTCCACTTGGAGCTGGCGCTCGAAGCCTGCGAGGAGTACTGCTGATAAGCAGTGTAGTAGGCGGTCATGGCCTGCTTGTAGGTGGCACTATCGACCGTAAAGGCATCATCGGCAAAGGCCTTGGCATAGGTGCTGTCGGCATCCTTCCAAGTGCCCTTTGAGCTATCCCACTCATCGCCGGCAAGGTTGATGATGTAGTCGGCGTAGTCCTTGCTCGCGGTCTCCTCGTTGCCGTCAGCAGGCTCGGTCGGGGCGGTCGGCATGCTTGCGGAGCTATCGCCCACCTTCTTCTTGTAGAGCTTCTGCAGCGTCGCGGACTGGCGGACGATCTGCTTGGCCTGGTCCTTGGACACGCCGTACTGCGTGGCCATGGTCTTGTAGTCCGAAGTGCCGATGGAATCCTCGGCGTACTGCTTCATTTCCTTGGAAGAGACGGTAATGCCCTCGTCCTCGGCAGCGTCCAGCAGAATCTGGTTGCGCACGTAGGACAGGATAACGTCGGCAGACGGAGCGGTGTAGTTGCCGTCGTCGTCCTTGACGGTGTCGAGGCTGTACTGGCTCTCGATGGCCTCACGCGCGGTGATGTCGCTCTTCTTGCCGTTGTAGCTATAGCTCGCCACGGTCGAATCGAGCTGATCCTCGGTCAGGGTCGCCGAGCCGACGCCCTTGCCGCCAAAACCACCGTTGCCGATAAAGAAGCCGACCACGGCAGCGATCACGACGGCGACCACAAAGATGGCAATCATCGTCTTCTTGTGCTTGGATGCATGATCGCCCTCATCGGAATCCAGGGCATCGTCGTCCTCATCCTGGGCCTCGGGCATCAGATTCTCGTCAGCGGCATCTGCGGCGATCTGAGCCTCCAGACGGGCGTCCTCTTCCTCGGCCGTCGTGCCAGCTGCAATATGCTCGGCAGACGTACCGGCGACCAGGTCGATCTTCTCGTCCTCATCACCATTGGGGCCTTCGCCGCGCTCGATGATCTGGATGCCGTCGATCTCGTCCTTCTCGTCCTTCTTTTGAATCAGACCCATAGTCAGTTACTCCTTGTTAGGAAACATAGTCCGCAATAGAATACGCCCGACAGAGCGCCGGGCGTATTGATTCTCAGGTTATACGCAAACACTTAAGTACTATTTTGGCGTTTGCAGTCTGCATGCCTTAGGCCAGGTGCGCGATAACGGCATCGGCAAAGGCCTGCGTGCCCACAGCGCCCTCAACGGAGCCGGTCTGGGCACGACGAACGTCGCCGGTGACCTGCTCACCCTCGTCGAGCGTGGCAGAAACGGCGGCGCGAATACGATTGGCGGCGTCGTTCTCGCCCAGGTGGTCAAGCATCATCGCAGCAGAGAGGATCTCGGCCGTGGGGTTGGCGATATCCTTGCCCGCGATATCGGGCGCGGAGCCGTGCGTTGCCTCAAAGATGGCGCAATCGGCACCGATGTTGGAACCCGGAGCCATGCCCAGGCCACCAACCAGGCCGGCGCACAGGTCGCTCACGATGTCGCCGTACAGGTTGGGCAGCACCAGGACATCGAAGTCGTTGGGGTTCTGGACCAGGCCCATGCACGTGGCGTCGACGATCTTGTCGTTGAACTCGATATCGGGGTAGTTGGCAGCCACCTCGCGCGCCACGCGCAGGAACAGGCCGTCGGTCGCCTTCATGATGTTGGCCTTGTGCACGGCCGTCACCTTTTTGCGGCCGCAGCGGCGGGCATACTCAAAGGCATACTCCACAATGCGGCGGCTCTTGGCGATAGAGATCGGCTTGATCGAGATCGCGGAATCGGCGGCGAAGGTCTTCTGGCCCGAGCGCTCGACGAGCTGCGAGAGCTCCTCGACCTCGGCAGCGCCCTCATCGAACTCGATACCGGCGTAGAGGTCCTCGGTGTTCTCGCGCACGATGACCAGGTCGACGTCGCGGAAACGCGAGCCATCGCCCGGCTGCGACAGGCAGGGGCGCACGCAGGCGTACAGGTCAAAGTGCTTGCGCAGGGCCACGTTAACGCTGCGGAAACCCGTACCGACCGGCGTGGTGATGGGGCCCTTGATGGCAACCTTGGTCTCGGCGACCGCATCGAGCACGTGCTGGGGCAGCGGCGTACCAAACTCGTCCATGACGCCGGCGCCGGCCTCCTGGACGTTCCAGTTGATCTGGACACCGGTGGCCTCGACCACGCGGCGCATGGCCTGCGTAATCTCGGGACCGATACCGTCACCGGGAATCAGGACTACATCGTGCGCCATAATCTGTTACTCCTCGTCTTCGGCGTCGTCAGATTTTTTAACGCTAGCACGCTTCTTCTTTTTGGAGAGATCCAGGCCAAAACGTTTAACAAGCATTTCGCAAATCTCGCTCGAACGGGCCTTGAGATAGCTGCCCTTGCCGTTCTCGGCGTCGAACTTAAGGCGCAGCGCAAGCTTCTCGGCAACCTCGGCGTCGATCTCGCCCTGGCAAAACTCGTACAGGCAACCGAGCATGTCGCGATACTCAAGGTCGCCGTGGTAGCACTGGATGGCCTCGTCCAGGATGGGCCAAGCCTCGCGCGAACGCTCGACGCTCGTGGCACCCCACACGCACAGCAGGCGGAAGGCGGCATAGCGCAGCGTGGAGGAAATCTCGTCGAACAGCGCGGTCTCGGCGCCCTCAAAGGCATCGCCCATCTGCTCGGGGCAGGTGGTGGCGAGCGCCGCCAGGGCATCGAGAGCCTCCCAGCGGGTCTGAGCCTCGGGGCGGTCGAGCGCCTCGATCAGCGCAGGCACGCAGGGCACGACGCGCTGCGGATCGCGCTCGGCAAGCAGGTGCAGCACGCGGGCGGCAAACTGGCGGATGCGGCGCGTGGGGCAGCCGAGCTCCTGGACCAGGCGGTCGACAGCGTTCTCGTTCTCCTCTGCCAGCTGAAGCTGTGCCAGCTCCTCGTCGGTGAGCTGTTCGTCTTTGTTTTCTGCCATAGTTACCTCTTCTTACTATTTCTTAGCGTGCTTGCCAGCACCCTTGCTGTCATCGGTGACCGAGATGAGCTGCCGGTCGGCCGCGCCATTGCGACGCGCACGGCGGCGTTCCTCAGCGTCGCCCGCGTCGGCGGCGGCGCGATGGGCCTTGTTGACGTTAAAGACCTCGTCGTGCTTGCGCCACGGGCCGACGGACTCGCCAAAGCTCATCTTAAGGCCGGCGATAAAGCCGCCGAGCCAGCCGATCGGCGCAAACTGCACCAGCGGGAACAGCGAGAACACCCAGGTCAGTAGGACGACTGCCGCCGCTCCTGCAAAGTTGGCAATCCAGTAGTCGCGCTTGGTGATCACGCGCTTTTCGCACGCCCACTGACCGCACAAAAAGCCAATGTAGATCGCAAAGATAAAGAGCACCAGCGCGAGCACCACGAACGTCCAGCTCATGGGCGCTACTCCCCGTGATGGTGGCCGCAGCAGCACTCGTGGCCGTCATCATGGCCGTGGCCGCCGCAGCACTCGTGATCCTCGCCATGGTGGTGGCCACAACCGCACTCATGGTCGTCGCCGTGCTCGCCGCAACCGCAGCCGTCCTCGTGAGCACCGTGCTCTTCGGGACGATACTGCGACCAGTCCAGACCGGCGGCGATGGCGTCGGCCTCCTCCTTATAGAGGACCGTGATGGCCTGGGTGCCCAGCTTGGCACCACCGATGGCGTCGAGCATATCGTAGAGCGTAAAGGCCACGTCGGCGCCGGGCAGCGCAAGCTCGCGGTCGTCGGCATAGGCGAGCGCCAAGCGCAGGTCCTTAATGAAGTGCTCGACCATAAAGCCGGGCTTGTAGTCGCCGTCGAGTGCCTTGGGGGCCAGACTCTCCATAGCGCCGGACTTGCCGGTACCGCCCAGGATCATCTGGCGGGTCTTCTCCAGGTCAAGGCCGCTCAGCTCGGCAAATGCCATGGCGTCTGCCATGCCGACCATGCAGGCGCCCAGCGACACCTGGTTGGCGAGCTTGGCAGCCTGGCCCTTGCCGGCGCCGTCGAAGCAGCAGATGTTGGCCGCAAAGGTGGCAAGGATGTCGCGGACCGGCGCGATGTCGTTCTCGGTAGCGCCCACGATAGCCGTAAGCGTGCCGGCGATAGCACCCGACTCGCCGCCGGTGACGGGGCAGTCAAACGCCATGCGACCAGAAACCTGGGCGGCCTCGGCAATGTCGCGCGCCAGCTCGGGCGAGCTCGTGGTGAGGTCGATCAGGACCGCGCCGGGCTTAGTGCACGCGAGCAGACCGTCGCCCGCCAGGTAGAGCTCCTCGACCTCGGAGGGATAACCCACCATGGTAAAGATGACGTCGGCGTTCGCCGCGGCCTCGGCCGGCGTATCGGCCCAGACGGCACCGCGCTCAACGAGCGCTGCAGCCTTGGACTTGGTGCGGTTGTTGACCGTGACAGGATAGCCAGCATCCAGGATGTGGCCGGCGATGGGGGCACCCATGATTCCGGTGCCGATAAATGCGACAGAGAGCTTGTTTGCCATGAAACCTTTCCTTTTGGGTTGGGTGTTGTTACCAGGTTGAATACTCGGTGCCAGCGTTTGGGCTGTGAGTTGGGATCGATTACGGCCGCGCTACTTGCCTACTGACCGCGCACACGGCGGGCGATGCGGTCGGAAAGCGACGCCTTGTCGGCACGGTTCTTACCCCAAAACGCGCAGGCCACCATGCCGGGGCCCACGTGCGAGCCAATGGTGGGGCCCACGGAGCTGCGAATGATCGTGACGTCGGCGCAGCCCTCCTCCTTGCGGATGGCGGCTTCGAGCCAGTCGCCGTCCTTCTCGGCATCGGCCGTCATGATGGCGATGGGCATGGTGCGGTCGGGCACGTAGTTCTCGCGGAACGACTTGAGGATGGACTTGAGCGCCTTCTTGCGGCCGCGGTTGACGCCGATCAGCGACAGCGAGCCGGCCAGGTCGTAGGAGAGCTCGGGTTTGACGTCGAGCTTTGCCGTGAGCTGTGCCGCCGCGGGCGGAATGCGGCCGCCGGCAGCCAGCGCATCGAAGCTCTCGAGCGTAAAGTAGCCGTGCACGTAGGTTTTTGCCTCGTTTGCCCAATCGACCAGCTGCTTGGCGGTCAGTCCCGCCGAACGCTGGCGCACGGCCTCGAGCGCCAAGAGCGCGCCGGTCGCGCAGGGCAGGGCGTTGTCGACCACGTAGAGCTCAAAATCGGGATACTCAGCGCGCACGGCGTCCGCCGCCTGGCACGCGGAGTTGTAGCTCGACGACAGCGCCGAGGTAAAGCACAGGTAGACCGTGGGCGTACCCTCTTTGGCGCACTCGGTAAAGAACTCGATATAGCGACCGAGTGACACGGCGGAGGTAGACACGCGAGCGCCGGCGCGCATGCGGTCGTAGAACTCCTTAGGCGTGATGCTCGACCAGATATCGTCCGTGCGCTCCTCGCCATCGATGATAAAGGGGAAGCCCAAGATATCGACATCGAGGTTCGCGGCAACCTCGGGACTAAAGTCGCAGCAGGTATCGACGACGATGCGGCAACGGTCCGAATGACCGGCGGATGCGGCCTTGTCCATCAAAGCGACTCCTTACGTAAAAAAGGCGACCACCCGCATGGGATGGCCGCCAACCGTTAACTCATGCAAGTTAACGTATTTTACTCGTCAAGTGTTTCGATACGGGGCTTGATGATGCCATATCCACCATTCTTACGGTGATACACCACATTGATAAGGCCGGTCGTCGCGTTCTCGAACACGTAGAAGTCGTGGCCCAGCAGATCGGTCTGCACCAGCGCCTGCTCCTCAGTCATCGGGGTGACGTCGATAACCTTCTCGCGGACGAGCAGGTCGTCCTCCTCCTCGGGCAGCAGCAGGTCGGCCAGATCCTCGACGCGCTCGACCGGCGCGACATCCGCGGCGCTGGCACCGCCCTGGCGGTTGTCCACGACCTTGGTCTTGAACTTGCGCAGCTGGCGGGTGACCTTATCGGCGGAGAGGTCGATGGCGGCGTACATATCTGCACCGTGCTCAGCAACGCGAATCACCGAACCGCGGGCACGAACCGTAACCTCGACGATTGCCGGGTTGGGGTTCGAGGGGTTCTTCTCATAGCGAAGTACAACATCGACCGTCATGGGCTCGATATCGAAAACCTTGAGCGCCTCGCCGATCTTCTCATCCACATGCGCACGCAGAGCATCGGTTACCGTCGTCTTGCGTCCAGAAACCTTGATATCCATACGTGGCTCCAATCTGCCTCGGGGACTTACTGTACTGGCTATGTACCCATTGCCATGCATTTATTCACGCGGATTCCTAAAGACCCGAATAACGATTGCTTGATACCGCATACCGAAGTCTCGCACTTTTCCGTGGCAAAGTGCGCTATGGGAGGGCGTCGGCGACTTTGTATTTGGTCCCGAAAATTGGCTTTGACCTGCTGGTTTTATAGGGATAAAAAAGCCGGGCTCCCCTATTGGGGAAGCCCGGCAGTGCGTGTTGAAACCGTGAAGAGGTGTCCTTTCCAACGTATAGGAGACACCACCCCTAGCAATAACTAGCTATTGAGTTTGTTAATGTCGTCGTCAGTGATGGTGCCTTCCTGACTGGACGATTTGTCCTCGGAGGATGCGGTCTCATTGTTGGAATCGGAGGACTCGCTGCCGGAGGACGTGGTCTCACTGGACTCAGAGTCGCCCGGCTGCACGTTAGCGCCCGAAACCGTCTTAGTGGTGAGGTCGTAGGGAATCTGGCCGTACCAGACGCAGTGAACCGCCTCGAGCGTGCCGTCGACCGTGATGTCGTCGAGGGCATCACTCACGGCACGGCACAGTTCGTCATTGGACGAGAGGCCCGCAACACCAAGCGTCGAGGGCGCCTCGAGCGAACCGACATAGGAGACCTCGCTCATCAGGCGTGCAAGATAGCCGCCGGCCGTGGAGTCGCAGATCACATAGTCGACCTCGCCGGACTCGAGCGCCTCAAAGCACTCGTTGATGTTGGAGTAGGTCTTTTGGTTGGCGGTGATGCTCTGCTTAGCAAGCGCCTCCTGCGAGGCCGAGGACATCTGGACACCCAGAGTAGACGCGTTAAGGGTATCGGTGGAAACGCTTAGCGACCCACCATCGCTGGTTTTACCGAACACGGAAGCGGCATCGTACAGGCAGGTGCCGAGCGAGCTAACGTCCCCGTCCGTGGAGTTGATCTCGCCGATAAAGATATCGGCCTTTTTGTCGCCGAGCGCGGAACCTGCCGAGGACGCATCGACAAAGGCGACCTTAAGGCCCATGCGGCTTGCGAGGGCGCGGGCAGCGTCGACTGCATACCCCGTAAGCTCGCCGTCGGCGCCCTGCATTGCCTGCGGCGCATCGGAAGTATCGAGGGCGACCGTCAGGGTTCCGGGAGTAACCAGGGCATCGTCCGACACCGCCGGCGTGACGGTCTCGTACTCGATCTGGTCGATCGTGGGAGTCGTGAACGTAGACAGCGGGTTGAACGCGCATCCGCTCAGGCCCAAAACGGCAATGACCGCTGCGGTCCCAGCACCTAACCGAGCCGCGTGCATCAAGCTGCCCCTCACCATGTCCACTACCCTGCCTTCTGTGTCGTATACGATCCGTGCGTTGCGCGGAATATCGGGTTGTTCCCACCAGCTGACCTGGTATTTGACCCCACACTTGCGCACCGGGGTGTTTGCTCGGGAGGCCGCAGCCACCTTCACGACTGGCCCGCTCGCCCGCGAGGCGGTATTGCCCCAAAGAAAGTAGAACGGACGGTGCGGCTTACATCTAGGACGCGCCATGATCGCGCCGCGCGCACGCGGTCGCTTACGTGGATCCCTTTGACCGCGTCTGTCTTGGACTAGGACGGGCATTTCGTCCGTCCGCAACCACAGCCTGGCAGGAACGTAGCGCATTATAGCTAAGTTCAAGCTAAAGTTTAAGGTTAAGGGCGTCATTCGCATCGTGCGCACAGATTTTGCAGGTCGGAGTGGGCTATTCGTGCCCCTATGAAGCCCGGAGCTCCCCTACGGGGGGCTCCGGGCGCCCTTCTTTGGGTGCCGTGGCCAAAAAATGGCAAATATGAGTACTGTCACCAATTTGGTAACAGGCAGTTTTGGCCTCTCGGACAGATTTCGCGTTCAGTGTCGCCAACCTGATGCTTGGTTATTCTACATTTGTTTATTATCTTCTTACTTTACGCCGCCTCCGAGTCCTAAATTCCTTGATTTTGCTGTTACTGATTTAGTGACAGTACTCATATTTGCCATATTTTGGCCAGGGTATATGATTAACCCCCTATTTTCGTCGCAAATTAGACCGGCTTAAGCCCAAAACACGCCCGCAGCGTGTTAAGCAACGCCTCTTGCTTCTTCCTGCGGGCATCGACACGATTCCGGTACCGCTTTCGCATACGCTGGTGCATGCGCCATGCGAGCGCTTCCACCGCTTCCATGTCACAGAGCATTTCGTTGTTGACCGTCGCGACCTCGATTCCCATAGTAATCAAGTCCGTGTTGCGCTTTTCATCATGGATACGTCCCCTCCGAGAGGAATGGCCCAGCTCGCCGTTGTATTCCAGGTCAAACCGGGCTGCTTCCTGATACGCATCGCAAACTGCATGCGGCATCCCCGAGATTGCCTGCGCACGGTCATCGAACTCGATCTTGTAGTCGGTCTTAAAAGGTCCGCAGGCAAACCCGCCATAGGAAAACGGAAGCGAAAACAGGGCGAGCATGATGCACTCCATGGGCGAGCGCAGGTTTTCCGAAAGATAGGGACACAGACGCTGCAGCTGTTTGGCCGCGGTCCCCTTGCATATCGCGAGATAATCTGCCAGACGATCGGGCATCAGCACCGGCTCAACCTCAAAGTAGCCCACGTCTGCTGGCTGGTCCTTGTCCTTTGCAAGTTTATTCGTAACAGGCGAGGTGTAGGGAGGCAGATACTTCCCGCGGTCACTCAGCGAAATCTTAGAGCACAGCTCCTGGGCCAGGGCAAATGCCTGGATACAGCCGACCTCGCGGGCGACGGCAACACAAAGGGCCTCGGGAGATAGACTGTACACCCCCGGTTCCACCTCTAGAATCGAGCCGGCGGGCAACCCGGAGCATACGGACCAGCCCACGCCAGGCATGCGGCGGCGCTGCGCCGCAGATCCCACCAGCAAGCAAAGATCTTCTTGCACCTCGTCGCTTGCGGCCCCAATCCGCACCAAGTCGGGAAGATAGATGTCCTCGGTCGAGGGCGACGACGTGCACAGCACACGGCGCTCTTCATCGGGATCGAGGTCCCTCCAGCTGATGTAACCCATTTGTCGGCGCTCGGCGCGCATCATGCGTAGCGCCGAGGCGCCTGTTAGGATTACGGAAGCTGCTAGCTGTTCGCCTGTCGGCTCGTTGCACCGCTCAATCTTTACTGCCACAAAACCACCCCTACCAAACGCGTGCGATAGCGAGGCCATCGACTGCTGCGGCGCCGGCGCGCTTGAGTTCCGCCGAAGCCGCGGCCATCGTCGCACCCGTGGTGATAACGTCATCGATAAGCAGCAAGCGGCGGCCGTGCACGTCCTCAACCGTCTCGTACATGCCTTGGGCACGCTCGCGGCGCTCCTCACGACCGAGTTCGCGCTGGTCGCCATGCCCGAACTTGACGAGAGCATCGAGCAGGGGAATACCCGACAGCTCGCAAAATGGGCGCGCAATAGCCTCCATATGATCAAAACCACGCCGCCGAAACGCTGCCGCTGTCGCAGGCACAAACACCACCGCATCCGCACCGGACAGCACACCTCCTAAGCGATCGGGCGCTACGACCTGGGCATGCAGGGCGGTGTCGTAGAGCAGCTCCGCCAGATACGGAGCCAGACGTCGCTCGCCCGCATCCTTGTACGCTTTAATGATGCGCGGCAGCGGATGCGCATAGACGGCGCACGCCAGGCAGCGGTCGAGCGCCTCCGCCATTGCCGAGGACGTGCCCTCGACCGAACACTCAGTGCACAGCAAATCCCCAAACGGGGCGCCGCATCGGGTGCAGCTATGACGTGGGTCGATGAGCGTGAGCGCAGCCAGGCAGTCTTGGCAAATAAGCGCACCGGCGCGCTCGCAGCCGGCACATCGTGTTGGCGACAATGCCTCGAGCGCCTCGCGTGCCACCCGCTCGGCAAACGGTAGCAATTCGTCCGCAAACGGTAGGGCACCGGCACCCTGCAGACGGCTCGATATGTTCAGATGGCTCTTCAAGACACAACCCTCCCTACATTCGGTCGCAGGGAGGGTTGTTGATCCGGCGCTATGATACCCCGATGCGCTCGGGGCAAGGCGGGCTAAATCCGCTCGCGGGCGTTATTCGCCGGCGGGCGGTTGTGGTGCGGACGAAGACGGGGTCGAGCCCTCGCCACCATCCTGGCGCGGCTTGCGGGAACGGCGCCGGCGACGGCGCTTTTGACCCTGGTCGGCCGAGCCCTCGCCACCGCGATCCTCGCGCGGCTCCCGCTCGTCGCGAGCGGCGCCACGCGAAGCCTTGGCAGCCGCTCCCCCGCCATCTCCGGGACGACGGCGCGTGACCTTGACCTCGCCATCCGAGACCTGATCGGCCACGGAGGGCACTGAGGGCTTCTGTTGCGCGCCCGAGGAATGGCGACGGCGCGGACGCGGCGCGCGCTCCTCCTCGCCACGTGACTTGCCGCCCTTGTCGGCAGACGCATCGGAGGCCGAGGGACCCTTGGAAGCGGCACCGGCCTCGCGAGCAGCTGCGGCGCGGAAGGCGTCCTCGCGCTCCTCGCTCGACAGATGACGGCGGCGGCGACGTGTGGGGTTCATGCCACCGCCGCGATTCTGCTGCTGGGGCTGCTGAACCTCGCGCTCGCGAGAGGCGTTCTTGCCCGCGGCTGCAGCCTCGGTAGCATCGCCCGAGCCCGCGCGCTTGCGACGACGACGGCCACCAGCGGCCTCCTCGGCCTCGGGCGTTGCGGCATTGCCACGGCCCTTTCCGCGACCACGGCCCTCGCCCTGGCCCTGACCGGCGCGAGCATCGGAATCGGCATCGCGACGACGGCGCTTGGGCATCGACGTGCCGGCCAGACGGTCGGCACTCGACAGGCCATCGCCCACGTCGACGCCGTTCTCGCGATCGAGCTCCATGAGCGCCAGGCGCATCTCGGGCGACTCGATGCGCTCGAGAACGTCGCGCGTCACGCAGTCGGGGCGGCAGTTGCAGCCCTGCTCGGCGGCCTTCTTTTTGCAGCCCTCAGAGCACGTCATATCGGCCAAGTTGACCTTAAAGACCTTGCCGTTCTCCAGACGCAACACCAGCTGCTCGCGCGGCGTGTCATATTCCTGGATACGCGCCTTGCCGAGCGGCGTATCGATGAGCGTCTTCTTTTTGGGCGCACGGCTCTTAAAGTCCTTGTAGGCCTCGAACTCATAGCGCAGGCAGCACATCAGGCGGCCGCAAACGCCGCTGATCTTGGACGAGTTGAGCGGTAGGTCCTGCTCTTTTGCCATGCGAATCGAGACGGGCTCAAACTGTCCGCCAAAGCGCGTGCAGCAGAGCTCCTGGCCGCACTGAGCATAGCCGCCCACCAGGCGGGTCTCATCACGCACGCCGATCTGGCGCATGTCGACGCGAATGTGCAGCGTCGAGGACAGATCCTTGACGAGCTGACGAAAATCGACGCGCTCCTCGGCCGCAAAGTAGAACACGGCCTTCTCGCCGCCAAACAGGTACTCGACGCCGACCGGCTTCATCTCGAGGTCGAGCTCCTTGACCAGGCGGCGGAAGTCGACCATGGCCTCGTCGCCCTGAATGGCCAGGTCGTCGGCAAGCTGCAGGTCGATGTCGCTCGCCACGCGCAGCACGGGCTTGAGCGGCTGACCGATCTCGTCTTGCGGCACCTCGAAGGGATCGGCCGTGACCAGGCCGATCTCGGTTCCGCGCTCGGTGGAGCAAATGGCATAATCGGCCTCGAGGATATCCAAATCCTGCGGATCGAACCACAGGTCGCGCGAGGCGTAGGTAAACTTAACGGGTACGACTAACGGCATTTCAGTGCCTTCCTGATATCGAACAGCATGACCTCGATGGCCAGCTGGGGAGTAACGTTTCTGGCAATGTTGCGCTCGGCGGTCGCGACTGCCTCGAGCGCCCGCGTGGCACCCGCAACATTGGTCGCGGCGGCAAGCCGCCCGATCGTGTCGCGCACGTCCTCGTTCACTACGTCGGCTGCCTCGTCCTGAAGCGTCAGCAGCACGTCGCGCATAAGCGTCCGCGCGCTCGCCAGCGCTTCCATGATACCCGAACGCTCGCGCGCGTTGAGTTCGCGCTTGTTGCGGTCCTCAAGCTGCTTCAATGCTCCACGCGACAGGTAATCGGCGTTTTGCTCGAGCACCTTTTCCTGCGTGGACTTGACCTCGGCGAGCGGAGCCTTAACGGCGACGATGAGCGACTTGGCGCGGCTGAGCACATCAGCCTCGTCGGCAGCAATGAGTGAGTCGATGGCGCGGACCATCTGACGGCGGGCGTCCTGGCGCTCGGCGCTCTTAAGAAACTCGATGCCGCGTGTGGGGCTTCCCGCCACGGCGACCGCCATGCGGCAACGCGCAGGGTCCTGACCGGTGGCGCGACTCACGGCACGCGCGGCCACGGCGGGCGACACCAGCCGAAACGGCACGCACTGGCAGCGGCTCACGATGGTGGGCAACATCACGTCTGCCGAGGTGCCCAGCAAGATAAACATAACGCCCTCGGGCGGCTCCTCGAGCGTTTTGAGCAGTGCGTTGGCGGTGTTGGCACGCAGTTGCTCGGCACGGTCGATGATGTAGACCTTGGCCTTGGCACGAATGGGCGCCAGAGGCACGTCATCGAGCAGCTCGCGGGTCTGGGCAATGAGGTAACCCGTGGCGCTCTCGGGCGTGTAATAGTGCACGTCGGGGTGCGTATGGCGAGCAACGCGCACACAACTGTCGCATGCGCCGCAGCCATCCTGCTCGCACAGGAAGGCTTGGGCGAGCGCCCACGCGGCGTCGAGCTTGCCCGCGCCGGGCGCGCCCAAAAACAGGTAGGCGTGCGATGCGCGACCGCTAGCGACGGCATTGGTCAAAAAGTCACGCACGCGCTCTTGGGTGTCGAGCTTGGCCAGCAGGCTTGCCTGAGCGGGGGCCATGTTACTCGGCCTCCTGGGCAAGCGCGGCGGTGACGGCGTCCTGGGAAATATCGAGGCCGTAGGCGCGAACCTGCTCGACCGTCTTCTCGAAGACTTCCTCGATGGTCGCGGTGGCGTCGATGAGCTTTACGCGGTTTGGCTCCTCGGCGGCAATTGCGCAAAAGCCCTGGTAGACACGCTCTTGGAATGCCATGCCCTTTGCCTCCATGCGATCTGCCGCACCACGGGCTGCCATGCGCAGCGCCGCCTGCTCGGGCGTGATGTGATAGACGAGCGTGAGCGCCGGATGCGTCCCCGCAACGGCCAGGTTGTTGGCATCGCGCACTATCTGGCGGTC
Source organism: uncultured Collinsella sp. (assembly GCA_900553415.1). Classification (GTDB taxonomy): domain Bacteria; phylum Actinomycetota; class Coriobacteriia; order Coriobacteriales; family Coriobacteriaceae; genus Collinsella. The sequence continues at coordinate 24,502 of USDH01000006.1, forward strand.
AAGGCCGTCGGCAAATGCCTGATAGCAGGTCGTGGAATCGTAGAAGCGATCGCACAGAACCACCTTGCCGGCTGCGAGCGCGGGAGCGATGACCTCGTGCACCAGCTGGGCACGCGCAGCCTCGTAGAGCAACAGCTCGCAGGTATCGCCCATTGCCGTGTTGGCGGGGTCGAGCAGCAGGGCGCGAATCTTTTCGCTGATGGCGGTGCCGCCCGGCTCGCGCAGAGTTACGACCTGATAGCCAGCGAGGTCGAGCGCGCGGGCCAGCAGGCGCGCCTGCGTGGACTTGCCGGCGCCGTCGACGCCCTCGAGCGTAATGAAGCTATGTTGAGCGGGCTCAAAAGCCATGGGCGCAGCCCCTTCCTACAAGGCGCGTAAATGCAGATATATCAACCAAGCCATGATACCCCAGTGCTCGGCGCGTCCCCAATGGCTAAAGGCGCCTTTCCAAAGTTGC
>USDH01000007.1 GCA_900553415.1 uncultured Collinsella sp.
GGCGACGGCGAGATTGCGCAGAAGACTGAGGATTTGGTGGGCCCGTACGAGCTGCACGACTACTTCCTCTACTACCTGCTGCGTTTTGGCTTTGAGCCGGGCAAGATCTACCGCATGGCGCTCAAGAGCTTCGAGGGCGTCTACGACGTCAAGACCGTTCACACGTGGCTACGTACGTTCTATCGCCGCTTCTTTGCCCAGCAGTTCAAGCGCAGCTGCCTGCCCGATGGTCCCAAGGTGGGCTCGGTGACGCTCAGCCCGCGCGGCGATTGGCGTATGCCGAGTGACGCTAGCTCGCGTCTGTGGCTTGCGCAGATCGACGCGCTCAATCCAGTTGACTAAGGTTGGCTAAATTGAACCAATACGGGGGTTGCAAGCGTTACACTTTTGCAATCTGATGGCCCGTATCGCGCGGCGCTCTTGTCGGAGCGCCGCGTTTTTTATATCGAAAGGTGGCACCATGCAGGCATCGCAGCGTCTCGACCGCTTTGGCGCGGAGGTCTTCGCCTCGCTCAACAACAAGCTTCTCGCGCTGAAGGCTCAGGGCAAGACCATTTACAACATGAGCGTGGGCACGCCCGACTTTAAGCCGTACGACCACGTGGTCGAGGCGCTCACGCAGGCAGCCCAAGATCCCGAGATGTGGAAGTATGCCCTGCGCGACCTGCCCGAACTCAAGCAGGCCGTGTGCGATTACTATGAGCGTCGCTTTGGCGTTTCGGGCATTACGCCGTCCATGGTGCAGTCGTGCAACGGCACGCAGGAGGGGGTGGGCCATTTGGGCCTTGCCCTGCTCGATCCGGGTGACACCATTTTGGTTCCCGATCCGTGTTACCCGGTCTTTGAGGCGGGTGCCAAGATCGCCGATGCCAAGCTCGAATACTATCCGCTGGTTGCCGAGCACAATTACCTGCCCTATGTGGCGGGTATCGATCCCGAGGTGGCCGATCGTGCCAAGTATATGATCGTGTCGCTGCCCGCGAACCCGGTCGGCTCGGTGGGCACTCCCGAGGTCTACGAGGAGATTATCGCTTTCGCCCGCGAGCACGACCTGCTCATCGTCCATGACAACGCGTACTCCGACATCGTGTTCGACGGCGAGCCGGGCGGCAGCTTCTTGCAGTATCCCGGCGCGCTCGAGGTGGGCGTTGAGTTCTTCTCGCTCTCCAAGTCGTTTAACGTCACCGGTGCGCGTATCGGCTTTTTGGTCGGCCGCGAGGATGTGGTCTCGGCCTTTGCCAAGCTGCGCGGCCAGATCGACTTCGGTATGTTCTTCCCGATTCAGAAGGCCGCCATCGCCTGCCTGAACGGTCCGCGCGATGAGGTCGAGGCGCAGCGTCTGAAGTACCAGGAGCGCCGCGATGCCCTGTGCGACGGTCTTGAGGGCCTGGGCTGGGAGCGTCCAAACGCGCATGGCTCTATGTTTGTGTGGGCCAAGCTTCCCGGTGGTCGCACCGATTCCATGACGTTTTGCGAGGAGCTCATGGAGAAGGCCGGCGTTGTGGTGACGCCGGGCGCGAGCTTTGGTCCTTCGGGCGAGGGACACGTGCGCATGGCGCTGGTCCTGCCGCCCGACCAGATTGCTTTGGCTGTCGAGGCCATTCGCGAGGCGGGCCTGTATTAGAAAGTATTTCGACTCGTCAATAGCTCGAAACCGATTTCGTGCAGTTATTTTACGAATACTGCAAACAATTTCGGTAAACGGTCGATTTTTGGCTGCGAATAGGAGCATAATCAAAGTCCCGATTGGATGTATTGGGATTACGGCAAGCCGCTCGGGTCGTTCCCGGGCGGCTTGTTTGTGGAGAGAGATGGGAGTTTCTAATGGTTAACGAGAAGAAGGTCGCTATTGTCGGCTGCGGTTTCGTCGGTTCGTCTTCGGCGTTCGCACTGATGCAGAGTGGTCTGTTCTCCGAGATGGTCCTCATCGACGTGGACAAGAACCGTGCCGAGGGTGAGGCCCTGGATATCGCGCACGGCATGACGTTTGCCGAGCCGATGAAGATCTACGCCGGCGATTATTCCGATGTCGCCGACGCCGCCATGATCGTCGTCACCGCTGGCGCTGCCCAGAAGCCTGGTGAGACTCGCCTGGACCTGGTCAACAAGAACGTAAACATCTTTAAGTCCATTATCCCCGAGATTAAGAAGTCCGGCTTCGACGGCATTCTGCTCATCGTCTCCAACCCGGTTGATGTTCTGACCTATGCCGCCATCAAGATGTCCGGCCTGCCCGAGGGCCATGTCATCGGCTCCGGCACCGTGCTCGACACTGGCCGTCTGCAGCAGATGCTTGGTGCCCACGTCGAGGTTGACCCGCGCGATGTCCAGGCCTATGTCATGGGCGAGCACGGCGACTCCGAGTTTGTCGCTTGGTCCAGCGCTCAGGTTGCCGGCGTTCCGCTGAACACCTTCTGCGAGCTTCACGGTCATCTGGAGCATGAGGCTGCCGAGAAGCGCATCGCCGAGGACGTCAAGAACTCCGCCTACACCATCATCGAGAAGAAGCACGCCACCTACTACGGCGTCGCCATGGCCGTTAAGCGCATCTGCACTGCCGTCATGCGCGATGAGCAGACCGTTCTGCCTGTCTCCTCGCTCATGGTGGGCGAGTACGGCCTGTCCGATCTGGCCATCTCCATGCCGACCGTCGTCGGCCGCGATGGCGTTGTCTGCCGCGTCCCCGTGCCGCTGAACGATGACGAGCAGCATGAGCTCACCGCCTCTGCCAAGGCCCTCAAGGACATCATCGACAGCGTCGACTTCTCCTGCTAAATCAAGCTCGCTAGAGCGAAAAGCTACAATGAAGGCGTCCGAGCCCACACGGCCCGGGCGCCTTTTTGGTGCAAAGTAACCTGACCCCAATGCAGCATAGTTGATGGGAGGGCCATGTCGGATTCGCCTAATTTTTTGACCTATGCCCAGACGGCGTTTTATCCGTTTGAGGAGCAGCCGTTCTGTGCGGTGGATAGCCTGGTCTTTGCGTGGTTGTCCTATTTGCGTTTGCCGGGTGATATGGCGGAGCTGACGAACTGGCAGGGCCTAGACGTACGCGAGTTGCTGCGTGCCGAGTGCTATCGGGACATGATTGGTGACTTGTGGGACCCAGAGGGGAGCAGGGCCTTGTTGGAGGCCGTGGCAGCAAGCCCTCGTTACCGTGGCGTGCGCGTTTGCGGCTATCGTGCCGTGAGCGATGTGGTGGCGACAGAGCAGTTTGCAGCCATGGCGTTCCGGTTTCCGGCGGGGTTTAGTTATCTTTCCTTCCGGGGGACCGACAGTACGATTGTGGGCTGGAAAGAGGACTTTAACATGGCATTCCGGTGTCCTGTGCCGGCCCAGGAATCCGCGGCGCGTTATGTGGACGAGGCGGTGGATGCGATTGACGGGCCACTTTTGTGCGGAGGTCATTCCAAGGGTGGAAACCTTGCGGTGTACGGTGCGGCGATGTGCTCCGATGTCGCCCGTGAGCGAATTGAACGGGTGTATTCCCATGATGGTCCGGGCTTCGTCGAGGAGTTTCTGAACGGCAACGCCTTTGCCGATCTTTCCGGTCGAATCGACAAGACGCTACCTCGGTCGTCGATCTTTGGCATGATGTTCGAGACACAGGAGGACTATGCCATCGTTGAGAGCACCGAGTTCAGCCTGCTGCAGCATAATCCCTTTAGCTGGGTGGTTGATGGTCGCGACTTCGTGTACTGTGAGCGCCTGTCCGCCGGTGCTCGATACGTTGATGGCTCCATTCGCGAGATGCTGCTTGCAGTGTCGCCTAGCGAGCGCGAGCGTTTTGTAGATGCGTTGTTCTCCGTGTTTGAGGCTACGGGTGCTGAGCGGTTTGCGGATATCGCCGGGAATCTGCGCGAGAGCCTGCCCGTGATGCTCCAGGCTGCGCAAGGCTTTGACGAGGATACGCGATGCTTTGTCTCGCAGACCATCGTGGCAATCCTTAAATGCGCACTGCTGCCCAAACGACCCCAGATCGACATGCCCGCTGCCGGCAAGAGTTTGGCAGAACAGCTCGAGGCTTGGCAGTCCGAGCTCCTGCGCTAACCATTGGTGCAAAGCAACCTGTCCCCGATGCATCAAGCTCCGATGCGTCTGGGGCGGGCTCGACCGCTATACTGGTTCGTGCCGAAATCGATCTAGAACGGAATGCCGTATATGAAAATCAATCACGCGATTCTGCATATCCTGGACTTTGACTCTGTCGTCAACGTCATGAGCCAGCGCGAGCTCGATATCGAGAGCCGTACCGTGCGCAACTTTGTGACCACGCATCTGCGCCGCGCACGAACCTCGGCCGACAATAAGCGCGCCACGTTTGCCGAGAACTCTGCGTTTGGCGGCGAGCTCAAGGGCTATTTCTTTGGCGAGCGCGAGTTCGTAGACCTGTCGCAGCAGATTGCGGAGTTCATTTCCTCCGAGCTTACCAAGGCCGAAAAAGCCGAGTCCACCGATGTGCTCGTGGCCGACTTTGACGACGACGAGGATGCCCGCTGGTTTGCCGTGATGCTGCTGGGCTCCAAACAGGCCTTTATGCACGAGGTGGGCCGCGAGGAGGGCGAGGTACGCAACGACATCGCGCGCCACTACGCCATTCTGCCGAATCCTTCCCAAAAGGTGCCAAGCTATGCCATCGTGCGCGCGAGCACCATGGAGATCGGCTATGTGGACAAGAAGCGCAAGATTGCCGGCGAAGACCGTATGCTCATTCCCGACGGTCTGCTGCAGTGCGATACGGGCGTGTCGGGCAAGGAGGTCATCGACGCCGTGACGCGCGTGGTCGAGGAAGTCGCCGAGGAACACGGTGCCAACACTGCTGTGGCGCTTGCTAAGGTCAAGGCTGCCGTTGCCGAGAAGGTTGAGGACGATGAGGAGCTGCCGCCCTGGGACATCGTCGATGAGGTCTTTGAGGACGAGCCGGTCATCAAGGAGAGCGTGCGCGCGGCACTGACCGAGGAGAAGGTTCCCGAGCGCGTTCCCGTGGAGCGCAAGCAGGTCGAGCGTGCGGCAGTGCGCAACCACAAGATTCGTACCGATACGGGCATCGAGATCAGTTTTCCGGCCGAGATGGGCTCGAACTCCGAGTACATCGAGTTCGTCAACGAACCCAACGGCCTCATCTCCATCGAGCTCAAGAATATCGGGTCAATTGAGAATCGATAAACTGCGCTTGGACGCTGCAGAAAAACAAAGGTCGAAGCTCCGATGGTGCTTCGGCCTTTTTGTTTAGGGATGAATTATCCCGCAGGTTGAGCATACGTCAGCGAAAACGCCCCTAGGCGAGCAAGGTGACGTGAAAGAGGAGGGCATTGACCTTTTGGTCATGCCCGACGATTGAACGTCAGATTGCCGCTCTGGGGCGTTTGCAGCGTCGAGCCGTTACGCGGGTTGGTAAACCCGCGTAACCCTACAATTGACGTAAGCCCTCTTCCAGACCGGTCTTGCTGTCGGTCTTCTCGTCGCGCATCTTGATGACGCGGGCGGGGACACCGGCCACGACGGCGCCGGTGGGGACGTCCTCGACGCACACGGCGCCGGCGGCGACAACAGCGCCCTTGCCTACGTGCACGCCCTCCAGGACCACGGCGTTGGCGCCAATCATAACGTCGTCCTCGATGATGACGGGCGTGGCGCTGGCGGGCTCCACAACGCCTGCCAGCACGGTGCCGGCGCCGATGTGGCAGTTCTTGCCCACGGTTGCGCGGCCGCCCAGCACGGCGCCCATATCAATCATGGAACCCTCACCAATGACGGAGCCGATGTTGATGATGGCGCCCATCATGATGACGGCGCGGTCGCCAATCTCGACGCGGTCACGGATGATCGCGCCCGGCTCGATGCGGGCGTTGATGCCCTTAAGGTCGAGCATGGGCACGGCGGAGTTGCGGCAGTCGTTCTCCACATCGTAGTAATCGATGGAATCGGCGTTGGCGTCCAGGATGGCCTTAAGCTCATCCCAGTCGCCAAAGACGGTCTTGCCGCGACGACCGCCGTAGACATGTGCGTCGCCCCAGGCAACCTTCATGCCGGGCTTCTCGCGCACGTACAGCTTGACGGGCGTCTTTTTGGGCGCGGTGGCGATGTAGTTGATAATCTCCTGTGCATCCATCTCGGCTGCGTTACTCATATGCTGTTTCTCCTTTGCGTGGATTCGGTTGATACCTGGTTAGGCGAACATGACCTGGTCGAAGGTGTAGAAGCCGGGTTCGCGGGTGATGAGCTTCTGCGCGGCTGCCAAGGCACCGTTGACGAAGATCTGACGGCTCGTGGCGCGGTGAGTGAGCGTGACCTCCTCGTCCTGGCCAAAGAAGCTCACCTCGTGCACGCCGGCGACGGTGCCGCCGCGCAGCGAGTGCATGCCGATCTCCTTGGGGTCGCGCGCTCCGCACATGCCCTCGCGTCCGTAGACGGGGTGGTAGCCTGCCTCGGGCTCGGCCTCGACTACGGCGTCGAGCAGCAGCTTTGCGGTGCCGCTGGGGGCGTCGACCTTTTGGTTGTGGTGAGTCTCGACGATCTCGCAGTCAAAGCCGGGCAGCTCGCGTGTAGCCTGTGCTACCAGATGACGCAGGGCGGCGATACCGATGGAGTAATTGCCCGAGTGCATAACGCGGGTGTTCTGGCCCAGCTCACGCAGACGGTCCATCTGCTCGGGGGTGTAGCCTGTGGTGCCCGAGACCAACGCCACGCCCGTGCGCTCGACATAGGCGACGACGGCGTCAAAGGTCACGACGTTCGAGAAGTCGATAATCACATCGGCGGCCGGTGCGTTCTCGAGCTCGCTCAAATCGAAGCCAATCTGGGCGACGATGTCGAAAACGGGTTGACCGGCGGCGTCGACAACGCCCTCGGCGGTGGTGCGGATGAGCGAGCCCATGCGGCCCGTTCCCATAATGACGGTCTTAATCAAGCAGACCAGCTCCCTTCAGGGCATCGGTAAGTGCAGAGCGCGTGTCGTTGGCCATGGGGCACAGCGGCATGCGGTAGTTTGCCTCGATCATACCCATCTGAGCGAGCGCCTCTTTGACGGGGATGGGGTTGACCTCACTAAAGAGTGCATTGATGAGCGGCTGGCCGGCAATCTGGATATCGCGGGCGCGCTCCACGTCACCGTCCAGATAAGCGCGGCACATGTCATGCACGAGCTGCGGCTGAACGTCTGCCCACACACTGATGGTGCCCGAGGCACCCAGGCTCATGAGCGGCACGGTGAGTGCATCCTCGCCCGAGTACATGCGGAAGTCATCGGACAGCAGGTGGGCGATCTTGGCCGCGTAGGCGACGTTGCCCGAGGCCTCCTTAATACCCATGATGTTGGGGTGCGCGGCCAGGCGCTCTACGTTGCGCTCGCTGATACCGCAGCCGCAGCGGCTGGGGATGTTGTACAGGATGCAGGGGATGTCCACGGCATCGGCGACGGTCTTAAAGTGCTGATAGATACCCTCTTCATTGGACTTGTTGTAGTAGGGGGTGATGAGCAGCAGACCGTCGGCGCCCAGGCCCTGATAGGTGAGCGACTTGGTGAGCATGGTCTGCGTGGAGTTGGAGCCCGAGCCGGCGATGACGGGGACGCGTCCTGCAACATGCTTGACCACGGCGGCGACGACGGAGTTGTCCTCGTCATCGGTCATCGTGGCACTCTCACCGGTGGTGCCCAGGGTGAGGATGGCATCGGTGCCATTTTGCAAGTGGAAATCGATAAGGCGCTCGAGCGCGTCAAAGTCGACGCTGCCGTCCTTTTTAAACGGCGTGACGAGGGCGACGATCGAGCCCTCGAGGTTGCGGATATCCATGTTCTTCTCCTTCGCCTCCGCGATCTGGATGCGTTTGTTCCATTGAGCTGCGACTGCCAGGCGCTCGTCTTGGGCGCGACGGCGGGCACTTTCGGCGCGCGACTTGGCCAGCAGCTCGCGGCCGCACGGCAGCACGTCGAGCGTGGCAAAGTAATCGCCCGGGCGCTCGGCGCGGCGGATGAGGTCGGCCGAGCCATCGGGGCGCAGTAGGACCTCGGCGGAGCGCAGACGTCCGTTGTAGTTGTAGCCCATGGAGTAGCCATGTGCGCCGGTATCGTGGATCACAAGCAGGTCGCCTATGTCGATATGCGGCAGCTCACGATCGATGGCGAACTTGTCATTGTTCTCGCACAGATTACCCGTGATGTCGTACGTGTTCGTGACGGGGGCTGCGGTTTTATCGGGACCGTCCGGCTGACCCATCACCGTGATGTGGTGGTAAGCGCCATACATGGCGGGACGAATGAGGTCGACGGCACTGGCGTCCACGCCGATATAGTCCTTGTAGATTTGCTTCTCGTGGATGGCCTTGGTGACCAGGCACCCATAGGGGCCCATCATAAAGCGGCCCATCTCGGTACAGATCGCCACATCGCCCATGCCGGCGGGAACCAGAATCTCGTCGTAGGCCGTGTGCACCCCTTCACCGATGGCGTGGATGTCGTTGGCCTGCTGCTCGGGCAGATAGGGGATACCAACGCCGCCGGACAGATTGATGAAGGCGACGTGTGCGCCGGTCTCGCGCTCCAGGCGCACGGCAAGCTCAAAGAGGATGCGCGCGAGCTTGGGGTAGTAGTCGTTGGTGACGGTGTTGCTGGCAAGGAATGCGTGGATGCCAAAGCGCTCGGCGCCCTTGGCCTTGAGCGTGCGGAAGGCTTCGAAGAGCTGCTCGGTGGTCATGCCATATTTGGAGTCGCCCGGGTTGTCCATGATGCCGTTGGAGAGCTGGAACAGGCCGCCCGGATTAAAGCGGCAGCTGACCGTCTTGGGGATTGGCCCCGCAACGTGCTCAAAGAACTCGATGTGGCTGATGTCGTCAAAGTTGACGATGGCACCCAGCTTGTCGGCGAGCTCAAAGTCAGCCGCCGGCGTGTCGTTGGACGAGAACATGATGTCGTGGCCGGTGATGCCCAGTGAGCGGGCGATCATGAGCTCGGTATAGCTCGAGCAATCGCAGCCGCAGCCGTATTCGTTGAGAATGGAGATGAGTGCCGGGTTGGGGTTGGCCTTGACGGCAAAGTATTCCTTAAAGCCCGGGTTCCATGCAAAGGCGTCGCGCACTTCTTGCATGTTGCGGCGGATGCCCGCCTCGTCGTATAGATGAAACGGCGTGGGGAACTGCTCAACGATATGCTCGAGCGTTTCCTTGTCCACAAACGGCTTCTTTGCCACATATGCCTCGTTGGGAGTCAATGACATGTCCCGTAAACCTCGCTATCCAGACGGCGCTACCTGCGCATCGAATCCGCATAGCGTGGACCCAATGTCCGGATAGCGCTCCCGCATTGCTGCAGACAGTCCTGTGGGTGTTTCCCACAGGCCCACCAGGTTGTTCGTGCCCGAAAAGCCCAGTTCGGCGGGTTTCGCCTCCCCACGGGGTCAAAGCCTGCCGGCTCGCCCGCGGTTCTTCGTGCCCGCGCCTCTATCAAGTGGTAACGACCCTACCACGTTGCACTTTACCAAACAAGAGTATTCGTATATAACGTTTAAAAAATGCAGGGATATGCTGGAAACATGTGTGCCACAATCCTGTATCACAATAAGTTGCAACAGATATGCCTCACGAAGGGATCCTCTATGACCGAGCTCCAAGAACTCCGTCGCTATCGCCGCGATCTCCATCGCATTCCGGAGCTCGATTTCGATCTTCCGCAAACCATTGCCTATATCGAGGGCGTGTTGGCACCGCTCGCTTGCGAGGTGACCCATCCGTGCCCCAGCTGCGTCTGCGCTTTCTTCGACGCCGGCGTTGGTGCCGCGCATGCCACGGCGATTCGCGCCGATATGGATGCGCTGCCCATTGCCGAGGCAACAGGGGCAGCGTTCGCCTCGACCCATCCCGGCAAGATGCACGCTTGCGGACATGACGGACACATGGCCATGGCGCTTGCCGCCGCGACGTATGTCGACCGTACGATTCGCGAACAGCCGGGCGCCATTAGGCGCAACGTTCTCTTTGTGTTCCAGCCGGCCGAGGAAACGACCGGTGGTGCTAAGACGGTGTGTGAGAGCGGTGTGTTCGAGCGCTATGGCGCCGACCGCATCTTTGGCTTTCACGTGTGGCCCGACCTGACTGCCGGCACGCTGGCGAGCTGTCCCGGCCCCTTGCTGGCGCGTTCGAGCGAGACGCATATCCATATTCACGGTACGAGTATCCATATCGCTAAGACCTATGGTGTGCCGGTTGGGGAGTCGCACGATGCCGCGTTGGCGGCAGCAAAGTTTTTGGTTGCCGAGCGCGAGCTGATGGACGAGCTGGGCACCGACGAGCCCTGTATCGGTAAGTTTGGTCTGCTGCAGGCCGGTACGGTTTGTAACGCGGTAGCGGGGGAGGCCCATGTGGCCGGAAGCCTGCGTGTGTTTACGGACGACATGTTCGACCGGGCGCGCGAAGGCGTGCGTCGTGTGCTGGACGATGCCTGTGCCGCAACGGGCTGCACGTACGATCTCGACTTTGCCGAGGGCTATCCGCCGGTCGACAACGACCCCGAGTTGTTTGCTCGAATCGCGCCTGCTCTGCCCGACTTACAGCTCGTGGACGAGCCGCTGCTGATTGCCGAGGACTTTGCCTTCTATCAGCGCCATCTGCCGGGCGTGTTTTTCCTGCTGGGCACGGGCGCGCCTGCCGGCCAAGATAACCCGAGCGATTCGGATGGCTGTCCCGCCTATGCCACGAGCGCTCTGCATACCGATAGCATGCTCTTTGACGAGGAAATCCTACTCAAAGGCCTCGATGTCTACAAACGATTGGTTGTGATGGAGTGACGATGAGGCGACGCCGACAGTCTACCGTATATAGTCCGGGTGGATGCGGGTGCGGTTTGCTACTGCTTCCGGTCATCGCTGTAAGCATTGGCGTGATGTTTGTGCTTGCTGGGCTGGCTGCGGCGGCATTCGTGCTGTTTATCACTGCCATCGGCGTGACGATTTGGCTCTGTCGCAATCGCGAGCAACGCCGTGCCGACGGTAAAACCAATGTCGGCTGGGTCGTCTTTCTGATCATTGCGTACCTGCTGAGTGTCAGCTACCTTGTTTTCTTTGTCCTGTTGATGATCAGTGCTTTTACCGGGGAATCCGTCACGGTGGGTTGATCACTGCTGGCAGACGGTCGCGCAAAGTGCGTTTGCTCGGCGTTTGGATAACTGCATTGGCCGTTTACCGCAACCTTAGCTCTCAGCTAATGAATTCAAGTTCAATCCTTCCTACGATGTGCTGTGTGCCGGCACGGTAGCCGGATCGTAGGAAGGATGAATAATGGCAAAAGAGGGAAAGAAGCCGATCGGCAAGATTGTCCTAGGCATCATCGTGGTGCTGGTTATTGTCGGTGCCGTGGGCTCTATGGGCGGCAACTCAACCGATTCGTCTGCGAGCGATTCGGCAAAACCTGCCGAGACGACACAGCAGGCTGAGGAGCAAAAAGAACCGCAAGAACCGTATACCATTGCTGACGAGGCTGAAGACACTTCCAATCAGTTTACCTATAAGATCACGGGCACGCTGACCAATAACACGGACAAGGAAAAGAGCTACATTCAGATTGAATATGTTCTGTATGATGCCGATGGCAACCAGGTTGGAACGGCTCTTGCAAACACCAATCATCTGAAGGCGGGCGGCTCCTGGAAGTTCGAGGCGCTGGGTACGGTGTCTCCCGACCAGGTTGCTAGCTGGGAGCGTTCGGACGTAAGCGGTTTCTAGCATGTTGCATGCACTGGGGGAGGTGAAGTCGTATGCCCGATAAAAAGCTGACCGAGGAGTTGCTCAATGAGCTTCTCGATGCGCCGAACATCGATGGCTATATCAGGGAGCACGACTTTGCCGCCCCGTCGCTTTCGGACTACCTGAAGCAGCTACTGCAGGAAAAGGGCTTGGAGCGCTCGCGCGTGGTTCGTATGGCCGATCTCAATGAGACCTTTGGCTATCAGATCTTTACCGGTGCGCGTCATCCGAGTCGCAATAAGGTGCTGCAGATTGCCTTTGCGATGGCGCTGACGCTCAAAGAGGCCAACCGTGCGCTGACGGCTGCCGGGGTAAGCGTCCTTAACTGCAAGGACCGCCGCGATGCGATTATCATCTTTTGCATCGATCGCGGGTGCAGCCTCCAAAAGGTCAACGAGGAGCTGTATCGCTTTGGCGAGGAGACGGTGAGTTAGCGGCTGATATCTGAGCCGGCGGAGCTGTCGAACAACGATGCAAACGAACGGGGCGCGGATGCCATGGGGTGTCTGCGCCCTGCGCTATGATGGAGGCTATGGATACTCAGACCCCAACATATTCCGATGACGAGCTGACCGCAGCGCTTGCCGAGCACCTGGCGTCGCTCGATCGCGACGACAGCTATCGCGTGGAGCGAGTGCTTAAGCGCTCGTCCGTTGAAACAACCGAGCTCGTGTACTTTGAAGGAACCGGCGGTGGTTCGCTCGGCCCCTTTGTCCGTAAACGCATCGATGCTTCGGCTCAAATCGGCGGGGCATACGAGCGTCTGTTTGCCGCTCAACGGGCGGGCAGGCGTTTTGAGCACCTGCCCAGAATCGTCGATTGTCGTCGTGTGGGCGACGATCTCAACGTGGTTATGGAATACATCGAAGGGGAGACGCTCGGGGCGCTGGTGGACCGTCTGGGAGCCACCCCCGATTATGCGCACGAAATGTATCCTGCCCTTTGCGACGCCGTGGGCGAGCTCCACGCCGGTTTTGCAATGGCGGGGGAGACGTCGGCGTCGGTGATCCATCGCGACCTCAAACCGTCGAATATCATCGTGACGGGTGCGAGCCATACGCTCGATGAGGGCCTGACGTTTTCATCGCTGGTGATTATCGACTTGGGGATCGCGCGCGTATGGCGCGATGGCGCCGATGCCGACACCGTCAAGTTTGGCACGCGACCCTATGCCCCGCCCGAGCAGTATGGGTTTGGGCAGACGAGTGTGCGCAGCGACGTCTACGCACTTGGCGCCCTGTTGTTCTTCTGCTTGACGGGAGTCGACCCTAAACCGGGGCTCGACATGCGCGAGCAATGCGAGGCGCGTGGCATTCCCACTCCACTTGCCGATGCCGTCTGCATGTCGATGGCGCTCGACCCGGCCAAGCGTTTTGCGAGTGCGGAGGCATTGGGACGGGCTACGCGCGCGGCATACGATCTGAGTCGCCCCGTGCGGCCTCCTGCGCCTGCGCCTGTCCGTACTCCGGCCTCGGAGACGGTGTTGACGCCCCAAGGGCTCCAGAACCCCGCAGGGCTTCCTAGGCCTGCCGCCTCCGCTGCATACGGTCTGCTCTCTCGCGTTCCGGAGTCTCTGGGGCGCATTTGGAATACGCTCGTCTGCTTCTCACTGCTTGTGTTCTTTGTCGGAAGTCACTTTGCCGTCTTTCATCCCACCGGAGCAAACCAAAGCTACCCGACGTGGCTTCTCATAATCGAGTATTTTTTCTTTGTCGATGGCTTTATGGTGCTTATGCATTTTGCGCTGTTCGATAAGCGCCGTCTTCGTCGGCGATTCGCACTGCTCGACAGCTATCGCGGCAAGAAGCTTGCGAAACTCTGGCTCAAGGCATTGGGTGTGCTGCTCCTATGCATGATCGTCATAGTCGCGGTTGCCAATGCGACCGGCGTCGTCGATACCTACGCTACCTAAAAGAAAAGGGCCCCATTGGGGCCCTTTGCAGTTGCACTTAGATGCGGTTCATCTGAGCGGCGACTTTGTTGTACCAGTCCTGCCACGTGGGCGGGCAGTACTTTTTGGCAGCTGCCGGGGTAAGGGTGGAGCCGTAGTTGGCGCCCAGATAGGCAACGTGAGCGGAGATGCCCTCGCTCCAGCTGCCAAAGCTGCGCCAACCGCCGCCACGGGCGCTCCAGCCCCAGGCGTTGTAAGAATTGGCGCAATAAGCACCCTTGGTGCTCTCGATGCAGGCGATGGCGGGGGACCAACGGGGGTCGACACCGGTATTCCAAGCGGCGACGGCAAAGTTGTAGCCCTGGCCTGCCATGGGGGAGCCGGCGAGATAATTGTCGATGCGGCCCGTCCACTCATTAATGAACGAATCGTAATCGGAGCTACCGGTATTGGCGTTGTTCACCGTGGTGTCGATGGTGGTGTTGGTGTTGGTGGCCTGGCTGCTGGAATTGCTGCCGCTTACGCCTTCGCCCGAGAGCTTCTCGGCGGCAGCGGCCTTATCGGCCTCAAGCTTGGCAAGCTCGGCGGCATTTTCCTGCTCGGCTTTTGCCTGTGCCTCGCTGCGGAGCTGCTGGGCCTGCGCCAGCGCATCCTCGGCGTTTTTCTGCTCCGCCTCAAGCTGAGACTTGGCCTGCTGGAGCTCGGCCTTGTTCTGCTCGAGTTCGGTTTGCATGTTATTGAGCTCTTCGATCTCGTCGACGCTCGAGCTCGTGATCTGGTTGGTGTATTTGCAGGTCGTGATGAACTCACCCAGGCTCTGCGCGTTGACCAGGAAGCTCACGATGGGATTGGTGCCCTTCTGATACTTGTACAGATCGCGCATGGCAGAGCTTGCCTTGGCCTGCTGCTCGGGAAGCTTAGCCTCGATTTCCTCGATGCTTGCCTCATTGGAGTCAATCTGCTTTTGCAGGTCATCGAGTTTGGTGCGGGCGTCGTTGTAGGCGCTCGTGGCGGCTTCGATCTTCTGCTGGGCTGCGGAAAGCTGGTCCTGCGTTGCCTGCGAGGCGGCATACGCCGCAACGGGGGAGAGCATCGGTGTGGCCGTCAGCGCAACGGCGAGCGCGGCGCTCGTGATGATACGAGCCGGCTTCGACGCAATGAGCGCTGCGGTGCGATGATTCGAATGCTGCATCCAGTCCCTCTGCAATCAATCGTAGGTTATGGTTCGAACGGTATTCTACTACTGCTTTCGACCTCAACTTGAACCTTAAAGGTTCCAAAGGGTCAAGTTGAACTTGAGACTTTGGCTTTGACCTGCAGTTATGATGAATTGTTGAGAAACCATAGAGTTCAACTTTAACGTTACGGGGGCCTGTTTGAGAGGAGTTCTGGGCTGTAAAAGTTATCTCAACAGGGGTTTGCAGCTACAAGGCCCCATCGCGGTAAATGCGGCCTTTATGCTGGACGATTACGTTGATTGCCATAGATACGGTGGAGCTTTGGGCGCCGGCGGCTTGGCACGCTAGAATAAATCAGTTGCGCAAAGACCGCCCGTTGTGTGGGCAGTTCATGATAGGAAGTTTCCATGGCATTGCAATTTACAGAGCGCGAGTTCATTCCCGTGCTGCTCGGTGGCGACATCAACGCCTATTCGGTGGCGCGCGCCTTCTACGAGGAGTACCAGGTCAAGAGTCTGGTCTTTGGCAAGTATCAGACGGGTCCCGCGTACCGCAGCCAGATTATCGACTACACGCCCAACGTGGATATCGACACCATGCCCGTGATGCTCAAAACCGTCAACGGCATTGCCCAAGCGCATGCCGACAAGACGATTGTCCTTGTGGGTTGTGGCGACAACTATGTCGCTCTCGTGGCTCAGGCCAAGGACGTTCATGAGCTGGCGGATAACATCGTCGCTCCCTACGCGCCCTACAGCATGCTCGAGCAGTGCCAGAAGAAGGAGATCTTCTACGAGCTGTGCGAGAAACATGGCGTGCCCTATCCGCACACGTTTACCTTTACCAAGGCGATGCTCAATGCCCAGGGTGGGGCGCCTGCCGAAGTGCTCGACCAGATCGATTTTCCTTACCCGATGATCCTGAAGCCTTCCGACGGCATCATGTGGTGGCAGCACGAGTTCGAGGGCCAGAAGAAGGCCTATGAGATTGCCGACCGCGCTGAGTTGGAACAGGTCATTCGCGATTCGTATGCCAGCGGCTACACCGACGATCTGATCTTGCAGGATCGCGTGCCCGGTAACGACGAGTACATGCGCGTGCTCACCAGCTATTCCGACCGCAACGGCAAGGTCCGCATGATGTGCCTGGGTCATGTGCTGCTCGAGGAGCATCAGCCCCACGGTGTCGGCAACCATGCCTGTATCATCACCGAGCCCAACGACGAGCTCATGGGCGGCGTGCGCAAGTTGCTCGAGGACCTTCACTTTGTGGGCTATTCCAACTTTGACGTTAAGTACGACGAGCGCGACGGCTCGTTTAAGTTCTTCGATTTCAACACGCGCCAAGGCCGCAGCAACTACTATGTCACCAACAGTGGCTTTAACGTTGCCAAGTATGTGGTGGACGAGTATGTGTTCAACCGCCCGTTTGAGCCGGAGTTTGTGACGGCGCAGGACGAGGCGCTGTGGATGGTCGTCCCCATGGGCGTCGTCGACAAATACGTCAAGGATCCCGAGCTGCGCGCTAAGGTGCATCGCCTGGACAAGGAAGGCAAGGGCGTCGACCCTTCGTTTATGAAGGGCGACTTTGTCTTTAACCGCTGGCTGCGCATGTGGCACACAAAGCTGCGCCACTTTAAGCTGTTCAAGACGTATTACAAGTAGATGAGTGCGGCGCCCGTCCGGTTTACATCGGGCGGGCGCGGGTATGATACGCGCAATTGCGCAAGCGTCACCAAGGAGGCGGCGATGGAAAAGCTGGGAGTTATCGGCGGCATGGGCGCCGAGGCCACGTCGTATTACTACGACCAGGTGGTGCGCCACACGGCTGCTGCCTGCGATCAGGAACATATCGACATGGTGGTGCTCTCCAAGTCGACCATGCCCGACCGCACGCTGGCCATTAAGACCGGCGAGCATGCCAAGCTGCTGGCGACCATGAAAGAATGTGCCCAGGCACTCGAGTCGCTGGGCTGTGCGCACATTGCCATTCCCTGCAACACGTCACACTACTTTTACGACCAGATTCAGTCGTTTACGAAGGTGCCGATTATCCACATGCCGCGCGAGTCGGTTCGCTATGCCCTTGCGGGTGCGGTGATGGGGGAGTGCGAGTTCGACCCCAACCTGAGTATGCCGGCCGAGCCGGTGCACAAGATTGGCATCATGGGCACCGACGGAACCGTGGGCGCGGGCGTCTACGGCCGCGAATGTAAGGCTGCGGGTGTTGAGGTCGTCTATCCCAGCGAGAAACGTCAGAACGATGTGATGTCGCTTATCTACGATGATGTGAAGGCCGGACGTGAGCCCGATATGGATAAGTTCGACCGCGTGATGTGGGAGTTCGCCCGTAGCGGCTGCGACCGCGTCATTCTGGCCTGCACCGAGCTCTCGGTGCTGCAAAAGTACCGAGAGATGCCCGAGATCACCCTCGACGCCATGGACGTCCTGGTGCGCGAATCCATCATCCGCAGCGGCGCCCCCTACCGCCTCTAGCTTCCGACCTGCCAAAAAGGGACAGGTTTATTTTGGTAGGTTTTATCTGGTGAAACAGTAAAGGCCTCGGCTCGTTTGGTGCGAGCCGGGGCCTTTTGCGTTTGATTGCTGCTATCGCGCAGCGGAGCTTAAAGGGCAAGCTTGACGTTTGCCCAGATAAAACCGACCAAAATAAACCTGTCCCTTTTTGGTCGGTTAGAACAGGAAGCCGATGGCGATGAGGGCGATGCTGACGATGAGCACGGCGATGTCCAGGCCCTTGATGGGGTAGCGCTTGTACGAGCTGGCGCGTGTACGCAGATAGAAGCCGCGCTGTTCTGCGGCAAGCGCGGTGGCATCGGTCTTGCCCACGCTCGAGATGAGCAGTGGCACGCACAGTGGCAGCATGAGCTTAAGCTTCTTGATGGGGTTCTTGGTGTCGTACTCGACGCCGCGTGCGGTCTGCGCCTCCATGATGGCGTTCATCTCCTGACCAAATACCGGCACAAAGCGCAGCGCCGTGGTAAAGGTGAAGGCATAGCGATACGGCACGTGCAGCACCTCGACGCAGGCGTTGGCAAGGTCGTTGAGCTTGGTCACCATGAGCATGAGGATGAGTGGTAACGCCACGCCCAGCAGGCGCAGGCAGGCCTTCGATCCTGTGATGAGGCCCGTGTCGGTGATAAAGCCCCACACCACGTTGCCATCGC
Source organism: uncultured Collinsella sp. (assembly GCA_900553415.1). Taxonomy (GTDB): domain Bacteria; phylum Actinomycetota; class Coriobacteriia; order Coriobacteriales; family Coriobacteriaceae; genus Collinsella. The sequence continues at coordinate 17,986 of USDH01000007.1, forward strand.
GCATAAAGGCCAGCTGGAGCACCAGCATGATAAGCGCGAGCGGGATCAGCAACTTGAGCAGCGAGAACAGACGGTCGACGACGCCGGCATAGGCACCCAGCGCAAGGGTGAGTGCCAAAAAGCCCAGCAGCGCTACGTAGGTGTCGGACAAGAAGATGCCGACGATGATGGCGGCGGCGAGGCCCAGTTTGACGACGGGGTTCAGGCGATGCAGTAGCGTATCGCCCGGCATGTAGTCGATGACGTTAACCACGGTGGACCATCTCCTTGGTAATTCGAACGACATCGGTGACCTCGCTCACCTGCGCAAAAGCGGGCGAGACGGAAGATGCCAGACGGCGCGAGAGTTCAATAACCTGGGGAGGCTCCACGTAGGCACGCCGCATGAGATCGATGTTCGAGAATAGCTCGTGCGTGCGGCCGCGGTCGAGGATGCGACCGTCGGCCATTACCACAATGCGCTCGGCAAAATCCGAGACGACTTCCATATCGTGGCAGACCATGATAACGGCGCAACCGCGCTCGGCCATGGTGCGCACCGTTTCCATGACGGTCATGCACTCGCGGTAATCAAGGCCGCTCGTGGGCTCGTCGAGCACGACGATCTTGGGCTCTACGACCACGACAGAGGCGAGTGCCACCATCTGGCGCTGACCGCGCGAAAGCGAGAAGGGTGCCTCATCGGCAGGCAGGCCAAAGCGGTCGATAACGAGTCGAGCGCGACGCAGAGCCTCGGCACGGTCGATGCCGGTAAGCTCCAGGCCAAAGGCGACCTCGTCGAGCACGGTGTCCTTGCAGATCTGGCGGTCGGGGTTTTGGAAGAGGGTCGCGACCTCGCGAGCGATGCGGCTCGTGGGAACGGCTGCGGTATCCAGTCCCGTGACGCGCACGCTGCCCGAGGCGGGCTTAAGCAGGCCTGTGAGCAGCTTGGTGAGCGTGGTCTTGCCGGCACCGTTTTGGCCGACGATGCCCACGAGCTCGCCGGGATAGAGCGTCAGGTTGAGGTCGTGTACGGCGGCGCCGCCATTGGGATAGGCAAACTCAACATGGTCGAAGGTGAGTACGGGTTCGGCGTCCTTGGCATGAGGGCGCAACGACGGTGCATGCGGGGAGCCGGCGGGCGCCTGGGCTTCGCTGGCCGCGCGTGCGGGGTCGACGATGCCCGAAATCAGGCGCTCGGCCTCATCGACATCCAAGCAAGGGGTACCGCTTACCAGGCCATCGGCCTCGAGGCTATTGAAGATACGCGTGACGCGAGGGCAGTCGACGCCGATGGCACGGAGCTCGTCGGTATGCGCGAAGACCTCGTGTGGTTCGCCCTGCAGCGCGATTTCGCCATGGTTGAGCACGAGCACGCGGTTGCAGTACTCCGAGAGCAGGGCGACCTTTTGCTCAACGACGACGATGGTGATTCCAAGTGCGCGGTTTGCCTCACGCAGCGTCTCGAAGACCAGCGTGGAGCTGGCAGGGTCGAGTGCCGCGGTGGGCTCGTCGAGAACCAAGACGCGCGGACGCATGGCGAGGATGGCGGCGATGGCTACCTTTTGCTTCTGTCCGCCCGAGAGGGTGGCGATCTCGCGGTCGCGCAGGTCGCTGATGCCGACGGTCTCGAGCGTTTCGCTCACGCGCTGCTCGATCTGGTCATGGGGGACGCCAAAGTTCTCGAGGCCAAAGAGCATCTCGTCCTCGACGACCGAAGCGACCATCTGCGTGTCGATATCCTGCAGCACACTGCCGACGATTTGCGATACGTCGGTGAGCGAGGCTTCGCAGGTGTCGTGGCCGTCAACCATGACGGACCCAAAGAACGTGCCGGTGTAGTGGTGGGGCACGGCACCCGACAGACAGGCGGCAAGCGTGGACTTACCGGCGCCCGAGGGCCCGATGATGCCGATGAAATCTCCCTTGTTCACGCCGAGTGAGATGTGGCTGAGCGCCTGCTCGGTCTGCGTGCCATAGGAGAACGAGACATCGTCGACGTTGATGATCGTTTCCATGGATACCTTTCATAGTCATTGGGGACAGTCTTAAATGACCAGTTGTTTAAGACCGTCCCAAAAAAGCTCGTTGTTTGGGACGGTCTTTGGTGGTGAAGCACGGAGACGGCTTTACGAGGGGCCCCAGGTTGGCGCGAAAGAGGAGCGAAGCGTACTTGGGTACGCGAGCGACGAATGAACGGGGTGGCTCGTAAAGCCGAGCGGGTTAGTTGAGCCTAAGGGCCTTCTGGATGGGCAGGTAGAGGGCGCCGACCAGAATGGCGTTAAAGACGGCGGTCATGGCGACGACGGGCAGCATGGCGGCGGCGAGCTCGCCAACCACGCCGAGCATGGCCATCTTGATGACCATGAAGATAACGCCGGAGACAAAGGTGGTCAGGAAGGTTGCGACAATGGCGATGGCGGGCTTGACCTGACCGTTCTTGCCGGCGCCGTTGACGATGCCGGCCATGAGCATGGCGGCGATGCCCTCGGCGGCAAAATCGATGAACGGCGAAGTGGTGGTGATCTGGATTACGGCAGCCGAGATGAGGCCAATGACGAGCGCCTGGCCGATGTTGGGGCGAACGACCAGGATGGTGAGGCAGAAGGCCGAGATGATGAACTCGGGGCTGATCATGCCGCCCGAGATGCCCGAGATTGCCTTGCCGACGGTGAAGTTGAGGATGAAGCCGGCGGCGAGCAGGATGGCGAGCAGGACGAGGGCGCGGACATCGAGTTTGCCGCGGTCGGCGGTCTGGACGGTGCGGGGCTGGGTGGCGGTGGTGTTCTGAGACATGGTGAAAATCCTTTCGGAAGGGGATTGCAAGAGAAAAGCGGAGGCGCGTGATGCGAATGCGATTGGGCTCGAGATAGAAAAAGGCCCCCGGTCGAAACCGGAGGCCTTCCAATCACCTAGAGCGCAAAAACAGGCGTGAGGGACTCACTGTCGACCGATCGTATTCGCATCACGCCACCACCAGTTGTTGAGAGATTTCATCGTGTTCTTCATGTTGGTGGCTCCTTTCGTGATGCCGTGGCGCGGTCGCACCTAGTTGCTGTTGCGCTGCACTATAGCACAGCGAAGTGTGTGCGGGGAAATCTTTTTTAAAAAGATTTCAGGCGGGTTTCCCGCCGGTCAAAAGAGCGGGCTAAGCGGGCGAGGCTGCCATTGCTGCCTTGCCCGCTCAGCTAGGACGTTACTCCTTGTTGCGACGGTAGAGGAAGTAACCACCGGCGGAGATGACGGCAACGCCAGCGATGGCGAATGCAGCCACCATGCGGCCATCAAAACGATCACCGGTGGTGGGCAGGCCGCCCTTGGTGTTCGTTTTGTTGGTGGTTACTGTGGTTGTGGTGTCCGACTTGCCAGGCTTCTCAGGCTTGGTGGTGGGCTGCTCGGGCTTAGCGGGCTGCTCGGGGGTACCGGGCTGCTCAGGAGTACCAGGCTGCTCGGGGGTGCCAGGCTGATCCGGGGTTACCGGGTCGGTGGCAAGAGCGTCCTTGGCGTAGGTGATGGACACCTTGAGGCCGTTGGTCTCGGTGTTCAGGTCGCTCGGGGTGAAGGGCGTGCTGAAATCCTCAGCCTTCAGATAAGCGCGCATCTCCTGGAGCAGGGCCTTGCACTTGACGTAGGTGTTCTCAGTGGCAGCCTTGCCGGCCTTGTTTGCCAGGGCGGTGCGGCCCTCAGTGGTGGTCTCGGCCTGCATAGCAGCATCGACCTCAAGGTTCTGTTCGATGAGCTCGTTCTGGAGAGCGTCGAGGTAGGCGCGAACGCCGGTGCCGAGCTGCTCGCGGTGCTCGTAGCAGAGGGAACTAATGTCCATGAGGACGTAGTTGATGGAGTTCTCGGGCTCCTCGTTGTTCACGATGTCCGTCTCTTCGCAGTGATCGTAGGAGACATCCTGATTGCTGAAGTAGGGGCTGACCTCGGTGAGCAGTGCAGAGTACAGAGGAATAGCGACGGAGTAGGCGGCGCGGGAGAGCATCTCCCACTGAATGGTCGCGATCTCGGGGTCCATGCCCTGACGGATCTGGAAGAGGTTGGTCTCGGTGCTTCTTTCGGTGCCGATGGCGTAGACACCGTCGGTGTTGGCGTTGAGGCCGGGGACATTTTCGCCGCGGTTGCCAAATGCACGGATCATCTCAAAGGTGTTCCAGTCGGACTTGCCGGGCTGGAAGAACAGGGGCTGGATCTCGCTGACCATGGCTCCGATTTGGTCGGGGCCTTTTTTCGGTTTAACCGTGACGATGTCGTAATCCGCACCCTTGGTCAACGGGGCCATGAAGTAATCGCGGCCCTGGACATAGCGAGTCCACTGATGAACGCCGGAATCGGCGACGCTTTTGCCATAGGTCTTGGCAACGTCGAACTTGCCGTCGGTGTACTCGGCGAAGCCATTTTTCTCGGGCATGGTCTGGATGCCCTCGGAGTGGAGGCAGTTCTCGGCGTCATCAAGGTTGACATCGTAATTGAGTCCGCCGATGTTGGGGTTGAGTGAGGCGACGTCATCGGCGAGCTTCATGGCGATCCACTGGTGGCCGGAAAGTGCGGCAAACAGCCAAGTCTCGTTGCTGTCGGCGATGATAATCTGATCGTTGCCGTTGGCGCCCTGCTCGTCGATGATCTTGCCGAGGAGCTCGACACCCTCACGTGCTTTGGCACTTTCGCCTAAGATAACGCTGCCGTAGCTATACTCGCCAATGCCAGTGTCGGTCAGGGGGTCTGCCTTGGCGGCTTTATCGTTCATGTTGGTGGTCAGCGTTGCGGAGCAGGACACGCCCTTCTCATTGATGCCTGCCTCAGAGTAGGCATCATAGCGCCCGTGCCACTGCGAAGGATGATCGCGCACGTAGCTATAACGATATGTAGTCTTGGTCGACCTGTATGAGAAGTCGGACTCGTCTGAGCCGTAGGTATACCCGGGGGCATGCGACGGCTCAATGCCAAAGTGCTTGAGGTAGCGCGGGCCAAAGTCCTCGGCGCGACCATAGTACGTGTTGTTGTCGGCCGTAAGGTTTTTGCCCATGTACATTTGCGTGCAGGCGAGCGCAGATGTCGGCATGGACATGATGGTCGCAGCTCCAAAGGCGAGGCCTATGCCTAGCTTCTTGAGCGCGTTGACGGGGCGAGTTTTCCTCATTTTCCCTCCCAGCGTGCGAAAGCCCTCTGTCGCCAGAGGGCTTCAGCCAATAAAGACACCTCATTAGCGTAACGAACTGGAAACAATATTCATCTATGAAAGAAACTTACTCGATAAGCGTGATGAAATATGCGATGAGCGGTTAATCGTACTCAGTTTGCAGCTTTACTTTAATAAAGACGCCCTGTAATTACTGTAGCCGAATAAAGTAGCTGGGAATGCCCGAAATGAAAATCCCCCGCTGTTTGACGAATGCATAAACAGCGGGAGAGGCGATAACTGGATGAATATCATACCAATGTGGATTTACTTCTTTCGGCGGTGAATCACGTTGATGGCGTAACCGACGAGCATGGCCAAGACGATGACAATAAAGCCGATCAGGGGATTGTCGTTCATGGGGTCCTCCTATTTTCCGAGCGGGGAGAATTCGTC
>USDH01000008.1 GCA_900553415.1 uncultured Collinsella sp.
GCTCAAAGAAAAACGGGAGATGCGTTGTGCATCCCCCGTTTTTGTTGCGGTTAGTCCAAGTCAATAAACTTAGTGGTCAGTATCTTGCCGTCTTTGACGAGCATTCTGGCCATGGTGGGGCCTCGGCTGCCTCTGGGGTAGCTGGCGCTGCCCGGGTTGAGGACTAAGCAGCGGCCCACCTGGGCTTCTTTGGTTACGTGGGTGTGGCCGTTGATGGCTACGTCTACGGATCCCACCGGAAGGTCTTCGCGGTAGTGGGCTACGGCGAATTTGAGGCCTTCGTAGGTAAAGAGCGCAAGACGGTCTACATCGGGGCCGTAGTCGCGGTAGTAATCGTTGTTGCCCAGTACGGCCCGCACGGGGGCGATGGTGCATAGGTGCTCGTAGTCCATCTCTGATGTGAGGTCGCCGGCGTGGATAATCAGGTCTGCGCCTTCAAGCTCATCCAGGAGCGCAGGAGAAAGATAGCCGTGGGTGTCCGAGATGATGTCGATGCGCTTGGCGCTTGCACTGTTCATGGGATCCCTTCCGCAAAAAACGATTCGGCAGATACATACAAAAAAGGCCCCACGGCTCCGCAGACGATGGGTCTACAGGGCTGCGGGGCCAGTGTGCTAGAGACTCAGAGCCTTCTTGAGCGGCACGACGCGGCGGCGCGAAACCGGCACGCGTTCGTCGACGCCCGTAATGCCCAGTTGGATGGCACCCGAGGGCACCGTCTCGACGTCCGTGACGCACGCCAAGTTGACGATATAGCGGCGGTGAACACGGAAGAAGCCAAAGTCGCAGAGCTTAGCCTCAAACTGCGCCAACGAGGTCGTCGACAAAAAACGATCGTCGACGGTATAGATGCAGGAGTAATCGTCCTTGGCCATGATAAAGCGAATGTCGTCCACGGGAATGAGCACCTTGCGGCCGCCCTTTTCCACCGGAATACGCTCGATGGTCACCTTGCTGTCCGTAACCGGCTTGGCGCGTTGCATGACCTTCTCGATCGCGCGATCCAAGCGAGCTTCCTCGACCGGCTTCATCAGATAATCGACGGCATCGACGTCGAATGCCTCGACCGCATGGTCACTATACGCAGTCACAAACACGATCGACGGCGGATTTTTGAGCTTATGCAGCGCCTCGGCAAGTTGCAGGCCCGAGGCACCGGGCATCGAGATATCGAGAAACACGACATCCACGCGACTTTCCATAAGCATCTCGATGGCGGAGCGGACGCTCGACGCCTCCGTGATCGTGCCGATCTTGCCCGTTTGCTCGAGCAGGAAGCGAAGCTCCGAGCGAGCCGGCGCCTCATCATCCACAATCATCGCACGCAGCATAGGGATAAAACCTTTCGTCAACTAACTACGCCGGGCATCCGTCGCATGACGTTGAGCCCGTAGCTTTTTATTTTACTCTTGAATGTCAAAGATGCTCTCTGACAAATCAAGATGAAGAAGCACTTTGGTGCCCTTGCCCGGCGCCGATTCGACACGCGTATAGGAGTGCGGCCCATAAAAGCGATGGATGCGCTCCGAAATATTGTGCATGGCCACACCGGCGCCGCCACCCTGGGGAGAGCTGGCGTCGGGACGGGCAGAGCGCTCGTCAAACAGTCTGGCGGCGGTACCCTCATCCATGCCTACGCCATTATCGGCCACGGCAATCAAGATTGCATCCTCGCCGTCTTGGTGAACGGTCACGTCGATCCTCAGGGCGTCGTCATCGCCCATACCATGACGTACGGCGTTCTCGACAATCGGCTGGATCACGAACGCCGGCACCAGCGTATCTTCCACGTCCTCGGACACATCGAACGTCGCAAGCACGCGGTCCTCGCCAAAGCGGGCCTTCTCAAAGGTAAGGTAGCGCTTGGTCTGTGCAACCTCGCGCGAGACCGGAATAAGCGATCCCGAGTTGTCGAGCGTGGCACGATAGAACGATGAGAACTCACGAAGCAGTTCGCGGGCCCTCAGCGGGTCGGTGCGCGTAAACGATGCAATGGTGTTCAGCGTGTTGAACAGGAAGTGCGGGTTAATCTGCGCCTGCAGCGCACGCACCTCGGCGCGCGCCGTGAGTTCCTTTTGCACCTCGAGCTCGTGGATGGCGAGCTGCGTGGACAAGATCTCGGCAAAGCCCGAGGCAAGCGCGTACTGGGTACGGTCGACGGCGCGCGGGGTCTTGTAGTAGAACTTGAGCGTGCCGACGGTACGATCGCCTACCTTGATGGGGGCGATAATGCCGGCGGGAACTTGGTTGTGCGAGCCGTCCGAGCCCACGACATCCACCATACGGTTGAACGACTGCACGATGCCATGTTCGATAACGTAGCGTGTGGCAAGCGTGTGGATGGGAGAATCTGGCAGTAGTTTTTCCTCAAACTCTCCCGCGCAGGCAAGCACGTTGCCCTCGTCGGTGATGGCCACCGTCATGGCGCGCGTCTCGGGCAAAATGCGCTGGCACACCAAACGCGCCGACTCCTGCGTCAGACCGCCCTTAATGTCCTCGAGCATGGCCGAGGCCACCGAGAGCGTCTCCTCGGTGTACTGGGAGCGCACCGAATCGGGATTGAGCGTCAAAAAGATAAAGATGCACAGAAAGATGCACAGCAGCGCGCAGGCAATCACCGTGGCGATCGGCTCGATACCGGTCACCAAGGCAAAAATAAAGTACACCAGCACGCAAATGGCGCAGGCAACGGCAATGATGCGAAAGATTGATATTGAACTATCGCGCTGGGCGCGGCGGTCGATCATTCGGCCCCCTCCAGGATACTGATCAGTTGTGCGTCACGCCAAAGCCCGTCCATGATCTTGGGCCAAAAGCTCTGGAAACGCAGGTAGCTTGCAGCGTTTTGGCGCGCATAGGCCTTTGCCTCGCCGATACCATGGCGCCAGATGCGCAGGTAGCCCTCATGCTCGCGGGTAAACACGCTGCGGACCATAGCGGTCTTGCGCACGCGGTCGTCGAGCTCGCGCGAAATCCACGGGCCCGGGTAGGGCATGAGCGATGCCGCCGTAACGGGGATGAGCTCCTTTTGATGCGCGGCGAATGTCAACTTGGCCCGTTCGTAGTACCAACGGTATACATCCTGCATAAAGCGCGGTGAGCGCTTTTCGGACTCCGGAGGCAGATGGCGCACGGTCCACTCGTTATCAAACCACACGTCATAGCCAAACATGCGCATGTTAAAGAGGTAATCCAAGTCCTCGCCGCGGGTGATAAACGGGTCAAAGGCCACACGCGTAAAGGCGCGGGCGTGCAGGGCCATCAGGCCGCCGCACACGTAGTTGGAGCGCGAGATGCGGGTGCCCGAGAGCGCCTTTTTCATCCAACGGTTGAACTCGATGCGCTTGGTCCACCAACGATGGCAGATGCCCGCCTTGTCCGTGGGAGCAAGCGGCGATCCGTCGCGATCGTAGAAATAGCCGCTCTTGACCAAGATCGGCAAGCCCTGACGCGTCTGCTGCCCCAACGCATAGGTCGCGCGCTTCATAAAGTCGGCGTCGATGACAGCCTCATCGTCATCCAAAAAGATAACCGCGTCATGCCCCAGCACAGCGGCACAGGCCAGACCCATGTTGCGGATGGCACCGTAGCCTCGCAGGCTCACGCACTCGCCCGAACCCTTGGGCGCGATCTGAGCAACCCGGTCTGCGATGCGCGAGGCCTGGGTGTTGGTGACAACGGTGACCTTGAGCGTGGGATGCGCGTCGACAATCTCGTGCACGCGCAGCGACACATCGGCTGTGGCAGAAACGGGACAGACCACCAAAAGGATGATGCGCGGGATGTCGCGCACCTGCTCAAGCGAGGCCAGGCAGCGGTCGAGTTCGGGATTGTCGGCGTTGAGTCGCGTCGAATGGTCATAGGTGCCAGGGGCGTTTGCGCAAGCGTCATCGCCCGCCCAATACGTTGGAATCACGACCGTAGCGTTCATGCCTTACCCTCCCTGCAACACAAAAACGGGACGCCGCCAAACACAGGCGACGCCCCGCGACCTAGCTGATTCCATCATACCCACTTGGGCAAATCATTGCTCGCAAGTCGCAATGTTTATTGCGGATAACCCCAAAAGAGTACCGTGGACAGGCACAATAGCCGCTCGCTCCTATGCGGCATGCTCTGCCGCCCGAGTCATGCGGGACAGGCGGACCAGCAGCATAAAGCCAACGACCAGCAGCACACCAATGGAAAGGACGCCCAGCGACGGGTTGCCGGTCAGCGAGGTGACGACCGACACCAGGAAGGTGCCCATAACGCTTGCATAACGACCAAAGATGTCAAAGAAGCCGTAGTACTCGTTGGACTTTTCCTTGGGAATAATGCGGCCAAAGTAGCTGCGGCTGAGCGCCTGCACGCCGCCCTGGAACAGGCCGACCATAATGGCAAGCACCCAGAATTCAAAGGCGGTCTTGAGGAAGAACGCGGCGAACAGCACAATGCCCATGTAGGCGGCGACCGCCACCAGAATCATGTTGAGCGTGCCCACGCGTCCGGCGAGCTTACCGTAGATGATGGCGGACGGAAAGGCCACGAACTGCGTAACGAGCAGCGCAAGCACCAGCTGCGTCGAATCGATGCCCAAGGCCGATCCGTAACTGGTGGCCATGGAAATGACCGTGTGCACACCGTCGATATAGAAGAAGAACGCGATCATGTAGACCAGCACGGTCTTGTTGTGGGCAATCTCGCGCATGGTGTGTCCGACCTCGGAGAACACACCGCCCACGATGTGGCCGATAGTGTCCTCGGGACCGCGCTCGCGACCGTACTTTTGCTTATAGGTGCGAATGAGCGGCAGGGTAAAGATGAGCCACCAGGCACCAGTGATGATAAACGACAGACGCGTTGCCAGCATGGTGGGGACGCCAAGAGCGGGGCCACCCATGATGAGCGCCAGGCAGATGACGAACGGCACGGTGGAACCGATATAGCCCCAGGCATAGCCCGAGCTGGACACGGCGTCCATGCGCTCGTCGGTGGTAATGTCGGGCAGCATGGCGTCGTAGAACGTCATAGAAGAGTTGAGGCCGATGGTGCACAGCACGTACACAGTCAAAAATGCCATGGCGGACATTGGGATAGCCTGCGCCAGGCAAAGCACCAGGCCCGTGAGGAAGAAGCCCAAGAAGAACTTGATCTTGTTGCCGGTGTAGTCGGCAAGCGCGCCCAGAATGGGCATGAGCATGGCAATGACCAGCGAGGCGATCGTCTGCGCATTGCCCCAGGCGACCACCAGGTCGGCCGAGGAAGCGCCGGTATTGATGGCGTTAAAGTAAATGGGCACCACCGAGGTATTGAGCAGCACGAGGGCCGAATTGCCCACATCATACATAACCCAGTTACGCTCGAGCTTGGTGTATTTCATGGACAGGGACCCTTCGTATTTGCCCGATATGCAGTTAGTTCATCGTACCCCAATTGCACGGAGGCGCCGGTAAGGATTCGGCAAAGAGACAGGAGCGGACCCTACTCCTCGCGGTCGAACTCCTCGTCGGTGCCGAGCACGCGGCCGCTGTAGTTGACGTGACCGGTCACGGCCTCCATGTCACCGGTCTCGATAAAACGCGCGACCGTGCACTCGTAATCGACCAGCGCGCGATCAAAGACCTCGGGGAAACTCTCGTTCGAGACCTCGTCGGTAAAGGGGTTCTTCCATGTCAGATGGCCCAGGTTACCGGTGCGCTCGGGCAGCTCCGTCGTCACGCGATGGGCAAGGCCGTCGAGCAGCGAGTAGTCGTGCACCAACCCCTCAACCAGCGAGATCGCGCGCGTCTTTACGGAGCCGGCCGGCTCAATCGCGCGGTAAAGTCGCTGCATATTGGCAACGGCAGCACCGTACTCCCCCGCCGGAATGTCAATGCCGTACACGCGTCCGGCAACATAGCTCATCAGCACGCCGGCCACGCGACTGATGCGATCGGTGGTGACGATCTCGCCCGCCGGCGGGTAATCGTCGACCGTAGCGCCATCGCGTTTAAGCTGCAGCATCAGTACATCCAGGTCGCTCTCGATCACGGCATGGACCTGACTGCTCGAATCCTCAAGCTCTGAATCGGACTCCACGATGCCAAACTGCTGCTCATAGACAAAGGGATGGGCGTTGCGGTCGAGCACGTAATGAGACAGCAGACCCAGCGCAAAGGCGCGACCCAAGCTGGCGTCGCGCGGCAGCAGATGCGACACGCCGTCGCGCAGGCACGCGAACTGGCGAGACATGCGCGACCGATGCATGACCTGCGCCAGCAGCGTGCAGTCGGAAACACGCGGTGTCAGAATGTGAAAGAAAAACGGGTCGGGGCCTTGGTTGCCCAAGATAAAGGCAATGCGCTCTTCATCGGACGTTATGACGCCCTGCGGAAGACGGTCGATGCTTTCCTCGCCAAACAGATGATGGGTGATAAGCGCGGGCATAATAATCCTTTCGATTTCATTCGATGCCACCCATTATGCCCACCGCGCGCCCATGCCAAACCTGCGATGGTAAACGACAGCACGCAGACCGTCTACGCAAGCCCCAAGTGTACTTTAACCTCGGCAGCGCGACGGCGGGACACCGGTACCGTCGAGTTCACGCGGTCAAGCCTGAGCTCCATCAACCCCGTGGAGCCAATCTCAACATTGTGCACGTCTTCCAAATTGACCAGGTAGCTGCGATGAACGCGAATAAAGCCCTCGGAGTCCAAGCGACGCTCGAGCGAAGAGATCGACTCATTGATCAGGTACGTTCCCTCGGCGCAGATGGCGTTGCAAAAATCGGCGCGCGCCTCAAAGTAGCAGACGTCTGCGGCGGGAATGAACACCTTTTTGCCCCCGCGGTCCACCGTCAGACGCAAAGGCTGGCGCGGAGCGTGGATAACACGACGGACACCCAAGGCTGCCTCGATCTTGTCGAGTGCCTTTGACAGGCGTGCGTCCTCGACCGGCTTGACGACATAATCGACGGCATCGAGGTTATAGGCATCAGCCGCATACTCGGCAAACGCCGTCACAAACACCACGACCGGCGGCGTTTTTAGGTTCTGCAGCGTCTCGGCAAGCTCGATTCCCGAGCGGCCGGGCATCGTGATATCCAAAAACAGCACGTCGGGCTTGTTCGACAGAATCGACTCCACGGCCTCGGTGACATTGCCCGCCTCGGCAATCTGTCCCACACGTGCATCCTTTTCCAGCAGATAACGTAGCTCAGCCCTAATAGGAGGCTCGTCATCAACCACCAAGATGTTCCATCCCTCGGACATATGCGCTTCCCCTCTTTTTTCTCTCTCAATCCAACCGCGCGCTACACCTTCATCGGCGCCGGCTCATGCGGCTCGCCGTTCAGCTCGACGATGACCTGCGTTCCCACGCCCTCCTGGGACTTCACGCGCATGCCAGAATCTTCCCCGTAAAAGAAATGGATGCGCTGAAGCACGTTGAAGAGCGCCAGGCCGCAGCCTCGCTTGATGGAGCCGTCGGCGGTAATGCTCTCGGGCTCCTCTCGGCGATGCTGCTCAAACAGGTGCGCGCAGACTTCTTCGCTCATACCGATGCCGTCATCTTCGACGATGATCTCCAGACCGTCATCGGTCTCAAAAGCCCTAACACGAATAGAAAGCGGCTCGGTCTCGCGCTGCGCATGCTTGATGCAGTTTTCGAGCAGCGGCTGCAAGATAAACGGCGGCACCATGCTGTCGCGCACCTCAAAGTCGATATCGACCGAGACGCGCAGACGGCCGTCGCCATACCGGGCCTGCATAAGGTTGATGTAACGAGTGCCCTGTTCCACCTCGTGCTCGAGCGTTGTGAGGGTATCGGAATCGGACAGTGTCTGACGGTAGTAATTGGAAAAGTCGATGAGCAGCGACCTGGCCTTGTCCGGCTCGGTACGCACGAGCGACACGATGGTGCTGATGGTGTTAAACAGAAAATGAGGATCGACCTGCGATTGCAAGGCGCGCAGCTCCACGCGAGCTGTAAGCTCGTCCTGGCGCTCGAGCTCAAAGCTCGCAAGCTGCGTGGAAATGAGGTCGGCAAAGCCCGAGGCAAGCGCCGTCTGGCGCATATCGATGCTGCTCAGACGGGGATAATACAGCTCGAGCGTACCCACGCAATGCCCGCGCACGGTAAGCGGCGCGACAATGCCGGCGCGCAGGCGGGGAAAATAGCCGCCCGTCTCATTGGAGGCGTCGCGCGAAAATACACTCTGCTCGCCGGACTCGATCACGTTGAGCGTGGTCTTGAGCACAACCGGGGTGCCGGCAGGGCACTTTGCCGAGTCCTCGCCCCAGCTCGCCAGCACCTGCTTGCCGTCGGTAAAGCAGATGGCAGAGGCGATAGTTTCGGACAGGATGATCTTAGAGGCGCCCAGGGCAGCTTCGGGCGTAAGGCCGCGCGACGTGTAGGCGAATATTTTCGACGCGATGGCGAGCGTGCGGTCGGTAGCGCTCGATGTGAGGTCGTCGGGAACGACAAAGACGTACGAGAAGAAGAAGCACAGCATGACCAAGCCGGCAATGACGACAACGGCCGGAACGGGATTGGGATTATCGGTTAGATCCCAGATGAGCAGCAGGATAAGCAGCGGAACGACAATACCGAGCAAGATGGCTTGAACCACATGCTGAGCGGTACGAAAGACCTTGGTAGAATTGTAGCTCTTGCCCAGAATCAGCCTATTGAGATCCACCGTCATCTCCTTCTTACTGACGCACCCCATAGCAATAAAGAGGGCCGCAAGCGACCCTCTCCATTGCATTATGCAATCAAAAGCTGTGTTTTACATCAAGCCATCGATGAACGGTAGCTTAGGCGCTGTACTTGTTTGCCTCGCCGAAGGTGCCGGCCTCGACAATCCAGCCGTCCTTCATGATGACGTCCATGTTGTCGGTGTTGAGCACGTGGATGTCGGCGGCGACGTCACCGTTGACGACCAGCAGGTCGGCGCACTTGCCGGCCTCGATGGAACCGGTCTCGTCCTCGATGTGGCACATCTTGGCACCGTTGAGGGTGGCACAGGTGATGGTCTCGACCGGGGTGAAGCCGATCTTGTCGACGAACTCGTACATCTCCTCGATGGAGCAGGTGCCGTACGGGGTGACGAAGGAGAAGGAGTCGGAGCCGATCGTCATGACGACGCCGCGCTTCTTGGCCTCGCGCAGGCAGTCGTAGTTGCGCTGCAGCTCCTTCTCGACCAGGGTGCCCTCGTACTTGTCGTGCAGCTCGGGGACGTAGACGGGCGGATAGGTGGCGTACCAGGTGGGCAGGAAGGCGATCGTCGGAGTGAAGAAGGTGCCCTGCTCGGCCATGAGGTCCATGGTGCGCTCATCGATATCGAAGCCGTGAATCAGCTGCTCACAGCCAAAGCGAACGGAATCGTAGGCAGCGGCGTGGTTGTTGTAGCAGTGGCTCCACACGGGGATGCCGACCATCTTGGCCTCTTCGACCACGGCCTGAATCTCCTCGGAGCAGTAGTGCTGGTCGCGGCCGGAGTCCCAGCGCCAGATGCCGCCACCGGTAGCCCAGATCTTGATGGCATCGGGGTTCTCGCGCAGGCGACGACGGACGGCCTTGCGCAGATCCCAAGGACCGTCGACCTGATCGCCCCAGGGGTGCGATTCCTTGTTGAGCTCCTGGCTGCAGTGGTGGGAGTCGCCGTGGCCGGCAACGCGGCAGAAGCCAAGGCCGGTGGCCAGAACGCGCGGGCCCTTGAAGACGCCCTTGTCGATGCAGTCACGGATCTGGATACCAAAGCGGCCGATCTCGCAGACGGTGGTGAGGCCGTGGGTGAGGCAGTCGTAGGCCTGCTTGACGGCGACGGCCTGCTTCTCGAGGAGCGGCTGCATGACCCAGTCGGTGTCATCGTCGGTCAAGTTGCCCGAGAAGTGCAGGTGGGTGTCGATCAGGCCGGGAAGGACGGTCTTGCCGGCGGCGTCGATAACCTCAACGCCCTCGGGAAGGTCCTGCATGGCGCCGGCGTACTCGATCTTGCCGTTGTCGTCGACGAGAACGAGGGAGTTCTCGACCGGCTCGGCACCGGTACCGTCGATGAGCTTGCCGCCAACGATTGCGTACTTAGTGGACATGGTTCCTCCTTATGGATCCATATAGTGGGCGAGGCCGTGTTGGGTTAAGGCCTCACAAAGCTACCCAAGTGGTGCCGGGTTCGGTGCGCGGAAGAGAGGGTCCCGCGCACCCGATCCGCCCCGGCTCGGCGTTACTTTTTGCGGGAATTGGTGAAGGCCATGAGAGCCAGGCCGACGGCCAGCCAGCCGATCACGATGCTCCACTCCACCATGTTGAGGGAGGCGGGAGAGAACGGAATCACGAGCAGGCCGATGATGATGGCGCAGGCAGCGATAGCGAGGCCGATGCCAAACTTGCCGCCGGGCACCTCGTAGGGACGAGGCAGGTCGGGCTCGGTGAAGCGCATGCGCAGGCAAGCGAGGGCGACCATGCCGCAGGAGAAGATGAAGGCGAGAGCCGACACGTTGGTCAGAGGGATGAGCATGTTCTTGCCCAGGAACGGACCGATGACGGTGATGACACCCAGAACGGCGCAGGCGAGCTTGGGAGCGCCGGACTTGGGATCGACCTCGGCGAACTTCTCGGGCAGCTGGCCCTTGCGGCCCATGGCGAGCATGATGCGGCTCGTGGCGCCGTAGAAGGAGTTCATCGGGCCCATGGGTCCAAGCGTAGCGATGACGAGCATGGCCAGGTACAGGAGCATGTTGATGCCCTTGAGGCAGGCAAGCGCGGGAACCGGGCTCTTAACAAACTCATGCCAGTCGAGGATGGTGCCGAACGAGTAGATGCAGACCATGTAGAAGCCGCCGGCGGCCAGCAGGGCCAGGGAGATGATCTTGCCGAACTTGTTCCAGTTGAGGCCCTCGGCTGCTTCCTCAGCCTGCTGAGGAATGGTATCGAAGCCGGCGTAGAAGAACGGGGTCAAAACCAGGACCGACACGATGCCGGCAAACAGGCTGGTGCCCTCGGTAGCGGGCTTGCCGCCGCCAGCACCGGTGACCTGGGAGAACACGGGCATGGCGTTGTCCGGCGAACCGGTGAACAGCGAGACACCCATGGCGAGCAGCATGCCGCAGAGCAGAGCCTTGGTCAGGAAGGCCTGGAGCTTGGCGGCCGAGCTGGCACCGCGGAAGTTGAGGAAGATGACATAGACTGCAAAGCCGAGCGCGATCAGCGTCGGGAACAGGTAAACGTCGGCCCCCAGGATGGTGTAGAGCTTGACGGCGCGCAGCCACTCAAGGCCGGGCAGGCTGCCGAACATCTCGGACACGAGGGTCGAAATGGCGATGGCCTCCCACGGGCACAGGATGCCGTTACCCAGGGCCAAAAGCCATCCGGTGATGTAGCTCAGCGTACGGCCAAAGCTACGATCGACATACTCGACGATGCCGCCCGAGATGGGGATAGCAGCCGTGAGCTCACCGAAAACAGCTCCGACGGGCACGAGGAAGATTGCACCCAAGAGGAATGCGATCATAGCGGGAACGGGACCGCCGCCCACGACCATCCAGTCGCCGACCTGCAGAACCCAACCGGTACCGATGATGGCACCGAAACCGATGGTGAAGAAGTTCCAGAGCGAAAGCGTTTTCTTCATGCCGCCGTTATCCTCGACTGCAACTTCTGCGTTCTTGTCCGCCATTGTTCCCCTCCTTTCCTATTTGACGCCCTTGGCGTCACCCCTTGCGCGGTCCGTTTTGCCGCGCGCTTTTATTCCATGGCTTTAAGATACGGCCTTGGCGCAGCAGCGCCGCTCGCAGCTCGACCGAAGGCAGAACTGCAAAACGAGCGGCACCGTTTTTGGGACGAACGGCGGGAGACGTCATTCGTCTTGGACGCTTTCATCTTGTCTGCTTTTGAATACCTGTTGCCGTGACGCTTGGCGCGCGGCGCGGCAACGTTCATACCATTTGTCAGGCTTTTGGCGCACATACCCATGTGTCGCGCATCTTTTTATGTAGGATAGACAAGTTACACATGAGGCAAGGTGATTCGAATGGCATACGGATACAATGACGGCGACCAACGGCCACAAAGCGTGCGCCTTGCCGGCCGCACCACGCCAACGCCCAGAAGCACCTCCGACAACGGCAACCAGCAGCGCCCCCAAGAGCAGCCCGGGGCTTCTTCTCGGCAACAAAGCCGTACCGTGCAGCAGTCAGACCGCGTGAGTACGAGCACACGCCAACGCCAGACCGACGCATCGCAGCCGCGCCGCTACGATCGCCGTAAGACCGATTGCTACGTTAAACGCTCCTTTTCGCGACCTCAACGCGATCGCGGCAATTCCGCCCCTCACCCCGCGTCGCATACCACAAGCCACGTGCTTCCGGCCCGCCGCCTACGCCTTGCGCTTTGCTCCATTGCCGCCTGCCTCGTCTTTGTGTTTTTGGGATCCTGTATCTCCCACGGATCAGCCGGTCTTGAGCCCACTGCCGAGGACAAGCTGCTTAAAGCTCCCGTCGCGCCCGGTTACTCCTTCGCGTTCTCGACCCCACGCTCGCAATGGCAGGCCGGCACCATGCCCCACATCTACCAAATTGACCCCGCATGGTCGGAGCTGCCCTATGCCGGTGGCACTATTCGCGAAAACGCTTGCGGTCCCACCTGCCTCACCATGGTCTATATCTTTAAGACCGGCCATACCGATAAGACGCCGGTCGATATATGCGCACTGGCCGAAGCCGGCAACTACGCCCCCACTGGTGCCACCGAGTGGTCGTTTATGACAGGCGGTGCGTGGCAGCTGGGGCTCAACGGAACACAGCTCTATAACAATCGCGAATCGATTACCCAAGCACTTCGCTCGGGTGCGCCCGTTATCGCCGCAGTGCGCCCCGGTACGTTTACCAACGTAGGCCACTACATCGTGCTCTACGGCATCGACGATGCCAACCAGATTGGCGTCTACGACCCCAACTCGGCCAGCCGCAGCGCCCGTCGCTGGGGCGTCATAGAGGTCCTCAACGAAATCGAAGCCATGTGGGCCTACTACTAGTCATTGGGGACACTCATTGGGGACGCTCTTGTTTGACTAGTCGTTTAAGAACGTCCCTAATGACTAGGTGAATAGCAAAAGCCCCGCAGTCGGAGCGGACTGCGGGGCTCATGAAGAGAGGCTAGTTTGTGGGCGCTTTGCCTGGCGCCCACGGGAGAGGCAACTGAGTAGGGACTACTCGTGGATGCGGGTACCGGAGAGGCCGGCCATGGTCTCGGCGGCCTTGTCCAGGGCGCCGATGATGCAGGTGCGGCCCTTGCGGGAGCGGGCGAACTTGATGGCAGCGCGGACCTTGGGCTCCATGGAACCCTTGCCGAACTGGCCCTCGTCGGCCAGGCGCTCGGCCTCGTCGGCGGTGAGGTCCTCGAGCTCCTCCTGGTTGGGCTTGCCGAAGTTGATGGCGACATGCTCGACGGCGGTCAGCAGGAACAGGACGTCGGCATCGCAGTCCTCGGCCAGCAGCTCGCCGCCCAGGTCCTTGTCGATGACGGCGGGAACGCCCTTGTAGCAGCCCTTGTTCTCGTAGTCGCGGACGACGGGGATGCCGCCGCCACCGCAGGCGATGACGATGAACTCGTTGTCGAGCAGGTTGAGGATGGAGTCAGCCTCGACGATCTTCTTGGGATCGGGGGAGGCGACGACGCGACGCCAGCCGCGGCCGGAATCCTCGACGAAGACCTTGGAGGGATCCTCGGCCATGAACTCCTTGGCCTGCTCCTCGGTGTAGAAGGGGCCGATCGGCTTGGTCGGGTTCTTGAACGCGGGGTCGTCCGGGTCGCACTCGATCTGGGTGACGACGGTGGCGGCGTGCCAGCGCTTATAGCGCTTGTGCATCTCGCGGCCGATGCCCTGCTGCAGGTGATAACCAATGTAGCCCTGGGACATGGCGCCGCACTCGGGCAGCGGCATCTCGGGGGTACCGATGGCATCGTGGGCAGCGGCGAAGGCGTTCTGGATCATGCCGACCTGCGGGCCGTTGCCGTGGGTGATGATGATCTCGTTACCCTGCTCGATAAGACCAAGGAGAGCGTGGGCGGTGTTGCTCACGGCCTCGATCTGCTCGACGGGGTTGTTGCCGAGGGCGTTGCCGCCGAGGGCGACGACAATACGATCGGGCTTGCCAAGAGGCTTAGACATTGCTGGAATCCTTTCTGTAAAAGGCCTACAACCCATTAATAACCCGCGTCCGTGCGATACGCGAGTTTATTAAGGTTTATATTCTCTTTATCGCTCATTTTATTCATTTTGAAAATAGCGGAACGGTGAACGGTCGTTTTTATCCGCTCAGCGTACAGAACCCCAGCTCAGACATATCTACGCCATTTACGTGCAACTTTATTTAAATGCAGCGAGGATTATGTCGGATTATGCAAACTACATCTCTGCTAAACACAAAACGGACAGCGCAATATCTTACTCGCGCTATACGAGATTCTATGCACTTATAAGTTGAGTATGCACCCCTGCAAAAACAAGGGGCTTTTCATCCAGCATAAGGAATAAAGAAGGGCTCCGAAAAGGCGGCAACAGCCAAGTCCCCCATCCATTCCCAAAGTGGCGCAAGGTTTCGCGGCAAAGCCGCGAAACAGCGAAGGGGAAGGAATACCCGACCAACTACGTCCTTCATCCGCCCACACAATCCGAGGACGTAGTCGTAGCAGGATCTGAGGGCTGACCTTCGCGGACATTCCGCAGGACGAAAGAACCCCCGCCGCACGAAGTTGAACTGCCTCCCATTTCTTGGACACAAGAAATGGGAGGCTTTTTTATGGCTGGAAACGCTTTGTACGACGTCGGGATGAGACTGCGAGCGGCAGAGCTGCACGACGGGGGGCACGGCCGCGCGGCGATCGCGGCCCTTCTCGGGATGCCGGAGGAAACCGTGAGAGAATGGCTGTGCACCTACAGGTCTGCTGGTATCGAGGTTCTGGCCATGATGGGAAAGAAACACACCGCCTATTCGTTCGAGACGAAGCTGGCCGCCGTCAGGGCGGTCGTCGACGAGGGCATGACGAGGCCCGAGGCCATGGAGAAGTTCGGGATAGCCTCGCCAAGCCCTTTCAAGAAATGGCTGAAGGCCTACAGGGAGGAGGGCCCGGAGGCGCTCAGGCCAAAGCCCAGGGGGAGGCCGAGGGGGTCCGGCTCCCCGTCCGGGGAGACGACGCGCGAGCAGGAGCTCGAGCGCAGGATCAAGAGGCTCGAGGCGGAGAACGCCTACCTAAAAAAATCGATCGCCCTGAAGGCGGAGAAACGCTCTCGAACGGCGAGAAGGCCGCGGTCGTGAGCGGGCTTTCAGGGCAATACCCCCTCGCCGACCTGCTCGAGTGCGCCGGCCTGGCGAGGTCGAGCTACTACTACGCGCTGTCGCACCCGAAGGCTCCCACCAGGCCCGAGCTCTGGGAGGCCGCCGCCGAGATATTCTCGCGCACCGCCAACGGGTGCGGCCACAGGCAGATCGCCATGTGCCTGCGCGCCGAGCAGGGCGTGCGCATAGCCGACAAGACGACGCTGAAGATGATGCGCGAGATGGGCATCAGCTGCGGGATCCGCCGCGAGACCGACTACCACAGGTACAACTCGTACAGGGGCAAGGTCGGAAAGACCTTCGAGAACGTCATCGGCAGGGACTTCGCCGCCGACGGGCCGTGGGAGAAGATGGGCACCGACGTCACCGAGTTCAAGCAGCCCTGGGGCAAGGCCTACTTCGCGCCGGTCTACGATTTCGGCAGCAAGGAGATCGTCGCCTGGTCCACGTCGCTGCATCCCAACATGGCCCAGCAGCACGAGCTGCTCGACCAGCTCGTGTCCAAGATGCCCGAGGGCTCCAGGCCGGTCCTGCACTCGGACATGGGCTGGCAGTACCAGCAGGCCGGGTGGTGCAAGCGGCTGGAGGAGGCCGGCGTGGTGCAGAGCATGTCCCGGAAGGGCAACTGCATCGACAACGGCGCGACGGAGCAAGTGTTCGGCCATATGAAGGACGAGTTCTTTCGCGGAAGAAAATGGCCTTGCTTCGAAGACTTCAAGAGAGACCTGGACGAATACATCATCCATTGGAACACGAGAAGGAGGCAGGTTAAACTGAAGGGACTGACCCCGGAGGAATTCCGGAATCAGTCCCTATGTGCGGCGTAGGCCGCTTATTAGCCCGTCCAAGAATTGGGGCGCAGTTCAGTGCGCAGCGGGGGTTCTTTCATGTCCGAGGACGCGCTGGGAAGTTACCCCATGCGGCCAGCGGACAACTATGTAGCCTCAGACTAGAACATGCCCAAGAAGCCATGCACAAACAGCGCGGCCAGAGCGGCGCCGACAAACGGAGCGATGCCAGGAACAAGCAGGCCGTACTTCCAGTTGTTGTCGGCCTTGTTCTTAATCGGCAGCACCTGATAGGCCATGCGAGGACCAAGGTCACGAGCCTGGTTCATGGCGAAGCCGGTGATGCCGCCCATGCCCATGCCAACGGCCCAAACGATCAGGCCGACGCAGATGGCGAGCATCAGAACGTTCTCGCCGGCGCGGCTAGCGGCAGCAAGGATGGCGCTGATGAACACGAAGGTGCAGATAGCCTCGCAGAAGAAGTTGCGGGCATAGTTGGTGCCCTCGGTGGTGGGGTTGGTCGAGAAGATGTTGCGCTGGGCAATGGGGTCGACGACGCCCTCGGAAGCCTTGAACTCATCGGCATACATAAACCAAGCGATCACGGCACCCACAAAGCCGCCGAGCATATCGGCAAGCATGAAGGGGATGCAGTTGCCCCACGGCACCAGGCCGACGATGCACTGGGCAAGCACCATGGCGGGGTTCATGCACACAGCGCCACCAAAGACAAACAGGCAGACCGAGATGCCAAAAGACCAGGTGGTGATGGCAAACATATGGCCGGAGCCCTGATACTTAGTGCCCTTGAGCACGGTATCGCAGTGCACGCCCACGCCAAAGATGATCATGAGGGCCGTTGCGCCGAATTCACAGAGGAGTTTGGTAAGCATAAAACCTTATCTTTCTTGTCGGTTATAAACGATTCGTTTAGGCCGCGTACTAGTGCTGCGCGACGACAACGCCCAGGCCATCGGGAATGACGGCAACCTTGGCATCGGCACCCTTCATCTCAAAGGCGAGCTTGAGCGCCTCCTCGAGGGTGTTGACCGGCGTCATGTGCATATCCTTGATCATCTGGTGATCGCACAGGTCGGTGACCATGATCACGGGGTGATGCGCCAGGATGCGGGCAAAGATCTGACTCGTCCACTGGTCGGGCAGGGTCTCGTCCTTAGGACGGTCGATGCAGGCGCGCTCAAACTCTGCCGGATCGTTGTCGGCGATGTTGTGATAGAAGCCCTCGCCACCGTGACCGTCGGCGCAACCGGCGACATCGATGATCACGCCGCCCTCGGGAAGCGTGGCCTCGGCAGCGCACATGCCCTTCACGGCCTGGTAGATGTTCTGGTCGAGCGGGTAGCCGCCGTTGGTGGTGATGGCAATCTCGCACTCGACGGGCTCAACGCCGGCAAGGCTCTTCACGAACTCGCAGCCGGCCTCGTGCGCCTTGTGGATGTCGCCGGCAAAGGAGCCGATGACCTCGTGCTTGCCGTTGAGCACCACGTTCAGCACAAAGGCAAGGTGAGCCATCTCGGCAGCGGCAAACATATCCTCGTTCACGTGGTTGTGGCACAGGTTGCCGGCACGCGAATGGGAATCGTTCACAAACTGACCGTTGTGGTTGTACATGATGGTCTTGTAGCTGGCAATGCCGGGCAGCACGGACTTGCGGCTGCCAGAGAAACCGGCAAAGAAGTGCGGCTCAATAAAGCCCTCGGCAAGCAGCAGATCACAATCGGCGGCAATCTTGTTGATGATGCACTCGCCACCAGAAGGCAGGGTGCCGATCTTTTTCATCATGCTGTCGTCAGTCGCGACGTGCATAACGATTTCCTCGTTGGCAACGATCTCCTCGCCGTACTTGTTGACGAGCTCCTCGTGCGTCGACGGACGATGCATACCCGTAGCAACCAGAATGCGAACGCGCGCCTCAGGCGCAGCGGAATGGATGTGATGCAGCAGAATAGGCATCGTCACACGCGAGGGAACGGGACGCGTATGATCGGAGCTAATGATGACAATATCCTTCTTGCCAGCACAAAGCTCCTCGAGCGAAGGCGAGCCGTAAGGGTTGGCAAGCGACTCCTCCACCAGCTCTTCCTGCGATTTCGTGGTCTTAAACTCGTTTTGATGACCTTCCATCACACCCGCGAAGTTCTTATCCTCGAGTTCCAGATGCAACGTCTTGTGGTCAAACGGCAGTTCACATTCAAACAATGACGAGCGCCCTCTTCCTTTCAACTGACACACTAGATAAACCGTTGGAAGGATACGCCGCCCACCGAAAAACACCACCGTCTACCGACTCATTAACACAACGTTCATATTTGACCCACAACAAAACGGCCGCGATCCCAAACGAGACCGCAGCCGCTACAGTCGTAAGGCGCGAAGCGCACTTAATTCTCATCAGCCCCAATCCCCGAAGACCGAGAACAAAGGGGCCCGATGGGTCTCCCTCTGAATGCATTCCGCAGCACGAAGCCCCCTTATCCGCAGCTCCGAAGGAGCAGGATAAGGGGGCTTCAAGTGCGAGGACGCATTCAGAGGGAAACCCGTCGGGTCCCGGTGAGAGCCACAGGGCTATCGATTACCCCGTGTTCTGCAGTCCTGCCGAGACGCCGGTCACAGTCGAAAGAATCAGGCTCATGTACTCGGCCTTCTTCTCCTCGGCCATCTCGTCCTGGTTCATGCGCACCTCGCGAAGGGCGCGGACTTGGGCGATGGACAGGGCGTCGACGTAGGGATTGCGCACGCGAACGGCGCAGCCGAGCACGCGGCGGCGCTGCAGCGGCCACTCGTCACCGACGATGGCAAGGACCCACTTACGGGTGAGCTGCATCTCGGTGAAGACCTTCTCGGACAGATCCTGGCGATCGCCCAGGTGCAGATACATCTTGGCGATGCGCTGGTCGGTCTTGGCGATCGACATCTCGATGTTGTCGATGAACGTGCGGAAGAACGGCCACTCCTGGTAGGCAGCCTTAAGCTGGTCCAGATCGCCCAGCTGCTCGCAAGCGGTGCCCAGGCCGTACCAAGCGGCCAGATTGATGCGCGCCTGGCTCCAGCTGAAGATCCACGGAATGGTACGCAGGTCGTCGAGCGACTTGGCGCCCAGGCCGCGCTTGGCGGGACGCGAGCCAATCGGCAGCAGACCGACCTCGGTCAGCGGCGTCACGGTCGAGAACCACGGTGTAAAGTCCTCGGTGTTCAGCAGGTCCAGATAGCGCTCATGGCTTACTGCGTTGAGCTTCTCCGCCATATCCCAGAACTTCTGCGTGGTCTCGGTGTTGGTCTTCTCGACACTCGGGGCCGACTGCAAAAGCGTTGCGGCGGCAACGGACTCAACATGACGCTGAGCCAGCGTGCGGTTGCCGTAACGGGCAAAGATGACCTCGCCCTGCTCGGTGAGCTTAAAGAAGCAGTTGACCGAACCCTTGGGCTGCGCCAGCACGGCCTTGTTGGCCGGACCGCCGCCACGGCCCACGGCACCGCCGCGACCGTGCATGAGCACCAGGTCGATATCGTTCTTCTCGGCCCACTTGGCGATGCGCTCCTGAGCGGAGTGCAGGGCCAGCGTGGCGGAGGTCGGGCCGGCGTCCTTGGAGGAGTCGGAGTAGCCCAGCATGACCTCCATGCGGCGGTTGGTCTGGGCAAGGCGCTTTTGCACCACGGGCAGCGTAAGCATCTGGTCGAGCACGTCGACGCAGCCCTCGAGGTCCTCGAGCTGCTCGAACAGCGGGATCACGTCGAGCTCGGGGACATCCTCCTCGTGTGCAAAGGACAGGTGGGCAAGCTCAAAGACGTCGGCCACATGCTGGGCGCTCTTGGTGAACGAGATGATGTAGCGGTGCGCCATCTTCTTGCCGTAGCGCTTTTGGATGGAGCCGATAGCGCGGAAGGTATCGATGACCTCGCGCGTCATGGGCTGCAGGTCGCCATGGATACCGTTCTCGTGGATATCCTTGAGGGCGCGGGCGTGCACCACGGAGTGCTGACGGAACTCCATCTCGACCATATGGAAGCCGAAGGACTCGACCTGCCAGATGATGGTCTGGACCGGGCCGTAGGCAGCACGGACGGCACCGCAAGCGGCCAGCGAGCGCTGGACGACACACAGGTCCTCCAGGAACTCATCGGCGCTGTGGTACATGGTGTCGGTGATGCGACGCACGGTGGCGTTCAGACGGTCGGCCATGACGAGCATGACGGCGCGATGCGGCTCGTGCTCGGAAATCAGCTCGGCGCGAGCCGTGTACTGGGTGCTCATCTCGACCTGATGGTTCCACAGGTTGATGAGCTCGGCAGACGGCTTGCTGTAGGCGGCCTCGAGCGTAAGGTTGCGGCCGATGCGGCGGCACTTGTCCTCGAGCTTGAGCACCATGTGCGTGAAGTACTTGGCGGCGACCTCGCGGCTCACCTTGGCGGTAACGTTGGGGTTACCGTCGCGGTCGGAACCGATCCAGCTGCCGGGATGGAAGAACGCCGGGCACAGCGGCGGCACGGTACCGGCCTTGTCGCCCAGCACCCAGTCGTCAAAGCGACGATAAATGACGGGGATGACGTCGAACAGCGTGTTATCGAAGATGTCGATGATGGTATCGGCTTCCTCGACCGGCGTGGGCTTCTTGAGCGCGATGGGGCTCGTGCGCACCAGAGCGTCAATCTCCTGCAGCATATGGCGCTCGTTCTCCACCAGGTCGGAGCCGCCCAGGCGCGGACGCTCCTCCAGCAGGTTGGAGATACGGCGAATCTTGCCCTCGACGGCCTTACGACGGGCCTCGGTGGGATGCGCGGTAAAGACGGGATGGAACTCAAGCTTGCCGAGCAGCTCGTTTGCGCCCTCGACGCCCAGCTCATTCACCAGCTGGTGATAGACGACGGTGAGCTCGTTGGCGGGATCGACCTCGGTATCGGTCGACGCACCTGCCTCGCGCTCGCGCAGCTGCGCCACGCGGTAGTTCTCCTCCGACAGGTTTGCCAGGTGGAAGAAGCTCGTAAAGGCGCGAACGATGACCTGCTGCTTATCGAGCGGCAGGCTGTCGATCAGATCGACGACCTCACGGAATGCCACGGCGGTGGACTCGTCGGCAGTAGGCACGCCCTGCTCGTCGACGGCCTCGTCGGCAGCACGCGTACCGGGGTTGCCGGCATTGGCCACAATCTCGGCCGACAGGATCTTGTCGAACAGGTCCGCGATCTCAGGATCATACTCGCTAAGCACACGACGCTCCAGGCGCAGGAACAGCGCCAAGTTGTCGCGCAGCTCCTCGGGGATCTCGATCTCGGCGAGACGCTCCCTGGACTCGGCATTCGAGCCGATTCGGTTAACGAGGCGGTTGACCACGGCAGCGACGCGCGCCGCGGCTTCGGGTACAGACTGGTTGCTTAGGTTCTCAGCCACGTTTCCTCCCATTCCTCCTTCTATGCACGTAACATGCGGTATTCATTATAGGCGCTTGCGAAATACTTTCGACACTGATTGCGCTTTACCACACAAAAGTATTTTCTGCATTGCAAGGGTTTTTGCTCTAAATGGTCGTATTTCTCGGTGGACGGCATACACAAACGGGGGCATTCCGCATAAATGCGAAACACCCCCGTAACAATCGCTCGCCGCGAGCGGGACATGTTAGCGGGTCCGCAGCTCAAAAAGATGCGCTACAGGCGCTCGCGAACCGCCTCGACGACGTTGGCCAGATCGGCAAGGACCTCTTCGTGGCTCTCCATGTCGCGCACCTTGACCTTGCCGGCGGCAAGCTCGTCGCCGCCCAGGACCAGGATGAGCTTGGCGCCCACCTTATCAGCCTGTTTAAACTGGGCCTTGAGCGAACGGCCCTGATAGTCGGCCTCGGTCACGATGCCTGCGGCGCGAAGCTCCTGCGTAATGGCAAAGACGTTCTGGCGCAGTTCCTTGCCGGCGTTGGCGACATAGACGCACGGGGCCTCATCGGCACCCAAATCGCTGCCAAAGGCCTGCAGGGCCAGCAGGGCGCGCTCAAAACCGACGGCAAAGCCGACGCCCGCCGTGGGCTTGCCACCCTCGAGCTCGACCAGGCCATCGTAGCGGCCGCCGCCACCGATGGAGCCGACGCCGGCGCCGGGAGCCTCGACCTCAAAGACGGTGCGGGTGTAGTAGTCCAGACCACGCACCAGGGTGGGATCCTCGACATACTCGATACCGGCGGCATCCAGATAGCGCTTGACCTGCTCGTAGTGCTCGCGGCACTCGTCGCACAGGTTGTCACCCATCAGCGGGGCCTCGGCCATGATCTCGCGG
Source organism: uncultured Collinsella sp. (assembly GCA_900553415.1). Classification (GTDB taxonomy): domain Bacteria; phylum Actinomycetota; class Coriobacteriia; order Coriobacteriales; family Coriobacteriaceae; genus Collinsella. Next base: position 22,374 of record USDH01000008.1, read on the forward strand.
CAATGGTCGTTCTTGCAGTCGAAGGCACGCAGCGGGTTGAGCTCGGCGCGCTCGCGGCACTCATCGCACATCTCGTCTGCGTGATCGAGGATGAACTGCTTAACCTGCTCGCGGTAAGCCGGACGGCACTGGGCGTCACCCATCGAGTTGATGAGCAGACGAAGCTTGGAAAGATCGAAGCCCAGGCGCTTGTAGAACTCCATGAGCATGATGATGCACTCGGCGTCGGCAGCCGGATCGGGAGCGCCGAGCCACTCGATGCCCACCTGATGGAACTGGCGCAGGCGACCCTTCTGGGGACGCTCGCCGCGGAACATGGCCTCGGCGTAGTAAGCCTTAAACGGCGTGGAGCCCTGGGGCACCAGGTTGTTCTCGACGACGGCGCGCACCACGCCGGCCGTGCCCTCGGGACGAAGCGCCAGGCGCTGCTTGGGCTTGAGCTTGGTATCGGTACCCTCGGTAAAGACGCGCTCCAGGTTGGCGCCGCTAAACACGCGGAACATCTCCTTGCGCACGACGTCGGTCGACTGGCCGATGCCGTGGACAAACACGTCCACCTGCTCGATGGCGGGCGTCTCGATGGGCTTAAAGCCAAACGGCTCGAATACGCCGGCCGCAATCTGCTGCATCTTTTGCCAAGCGCGCATCTCGGCGCCGATAAGGTCGCGGGTTCCCTCCGCCTTCTGTGCCTGCATGGGCAAACACCTTTCTTTTGTATCGCGTCATAGGTAGTGGTCATTATACGGCACAAACACAAACAGCGGCGGTGCATCTGACCGAACGAGGGTATGGGGACTC
>USDH01000009.1 GCA_900553415.1 uncultured Collinsella sp.
TTGCTCGCTTTGGTGCAGGGTAAGGCCGAATACGTTCTGGGTTTATCCGAGGGCTCGTGGATGGAAGAGGGCTATCGAGGTGTTTTGTCTCTGTATGGCCAAGCGGGTAGTCTGGCATCTCTATGCTCCGAGGATAAGCTCCCCAATCGTTACGCCAACGTTTGGCGTGCGTATAGGGGAGTGAAGGAAAAGCCGGCAGCGGACAGAAGGGTTAATGCCCTGATGAGAAAAAGAACGTTGGAAGCACTAGAGGAATCGGGCGTAACTCGCTACGGTCTCTGCCGCGATTTGAATCTGAATAAGGGAAACGTGTACGCATACTTGGCCGGCGATGACTCAAAAGTGAGCAGGAAGACAGCGCGCCGCATTATGGAATATGCGGAAGGGAGAAGCACCCAAGAAGGAGCCGGGCGCCCGGTGTGTATGGCGGGGTAAGATTGATCGCGGTTTTGATTGGTGCTCGATTGGGTTTGTTGGGCGGAGTTTATGTCTGCTATTGATATTGTGCTTGTTGTGATCGCCTTGGTGGCGGTGGGGGTTGCTGTGGCCTGTGCCCTGCAGCTCAAGGGCCTTCGTGCCGAGTTGCGGGAGCGTGGCGACAGTAGCGCGGAAACGCTGGCAGCACTCGAGCAGGCCAACAACGCGCTCGATGCCCTGAACGTCGCGCTGGCTGAAACCCGCCGCACGGCCAATGCCATCGCGCAGCAGCAGACGACCGATGCGGCCGTGGAGCAGCAACGTTACCTGGCCATCGCACGCGAGTTCTCGCAAGCTGGTGACCGGATGGATGACCTGCGCCGTGAGACGGCCCAACAGCTCGGCGCCAATCGCGAGGGCATCGAGCATCGCCTGGACAAGGTGCGCGAGACGGTCGATGCTCAGCTGGGCGCCATCCGCAAAGACAACAACGTGCAGCTCGATCAGATGCGCGCGACGGTGGACGAGAAGCTCTCTCGCACGCTCAACGACCGTCTGTCTGCATCGTTTAAGCAGGTGAGCGACCAGCTCGAGGCCGTGTACAAGGGCCTGGGCGACATGCAATCTATCGCCACTGGCGTGGGCGACCTTAAGCGCGTGCTGGGTAACGTCAAGGCGCGCGGCATTTTGGGCGAGGTGCAGCTGGGCGCGATCCTGGCGGATATCCTCACACCCGATCAGTATCTGGAAAACGTTGCCACCAAGCCCGGCGCCTCGGAACGCGTTGAGTTTGCCGTCAAGCTGCCGGTAGACGAGGGCGACCCCGTACTGCTGCCGATTGACTCCAAATTCCCGGGCGACGCGTACGAGCATCTGCTCGATGCCCAGGAGTCGGGCGACGCGGATGCCGTCGCCGCCGCGCGCAAGACGCTTGACACTATGGTCAAGCGTGAGGCAAAGGACATCAGCGAAAAGTATCTGAGCGTGCCCGTGACCACCAACTTTGGCATCATGTTCGTTCCGTTTGAGGGGCTGTACGCTGAGGTCGTCAGCCGCCCCGGGCTTATCGAGACCCTGGGCCGCGACTATCATGTCAACGTTGCCGGCCCTAGCACCATGGCGGCCATTCTCAACAGCCTGCAGATGAGTTACCAAACGTTTAAGCTGCAAAAACGCACCGACGATGTACTGCGCGTGCTCTCCGCCGTCAAGGCCGAGCTGCCGCGTTATCAGGCGGCGCTGCGCCGCGCCCAGCAGCAGATCGAGACCGCGGGCAAAACGGTCGAGGGCATCATTACCACGCGCACCAACGTCATGGAGCGCAAGCTCAAGGACATCGACGCGCTGGAAGACGCCGACCAAGCCGATGAGATCTTGGGGCTCACGCCCGCGGGCTTTCCCACAGACCAAGAAGACGAGGACTAATTGCAACAAGACGGCGGGGCGCCGGCGCAAACGCGGATGCCCCGCTGCTTTTCGCATCGTGCTTGCCTGAAGTGCGCTTCAATGTGCAACAATGGCGTTTCGCCCTATCAGACGCGAAAGGAAGCCCATGTCTCAGAGAAGCACCAGCCCGCTCAAACGCTCCACCGTGCGCCGCACGCTACAGCGTTTTTGGGACGTCACGCGCACGCAGCCGCTGATTGTCTTTCTCTCGGTGTTCTCGTCGGCGGGCTACATCTTTTTGCTGACGTTTGCCAATACCTATGTGATGGCCCTCATTGTCGACCGCGTTCAAGCCGGTCCCGTGGCGGGTGACCAGGTGTTTGAGGTCTTCAGTCCCTACATTCTGGCGCTCGTGCTCGTCAACCTGGTGGGCCAGATCCTCTCCAAGCTGCAGGACTACACCGTCTACAAGCTCGAGATCGCGGGCAACTATCACCTGGCGCGCCTGTGCTTCGACACACTCTCCAACCAATCCATGACATTCCATACCAGCCGCTTTGGCGGATCGCTTGTGAGCCAGACAAGCCGTTTTATGAGCGGCTACACCGGTCTGGTCGACGTGACGGTGTATTCGCTCATCCCCACCATCACCTCGGTCATCTGCACCGTGGCCGCACTCGCCCCGGTGGTGCCGACGTTTACCGTGATCCTGGTGTGCATCATGGTCGTCTACATCGCGTTTGTCTGGCTTATGTACAAGCGCATCATGCCGCTTTCGGCCGCGACGTCCGCCGCCCATAACAAGCTCTCGGGCGTGCTCTCCGACGCGGTCACGAACATCTTGGCCGTCAAGACCTGCGGGCGCGAGGACTTTGAACGCGATCTGTTCGACGCCGCCGATCGTGCCGCGCGCGACGCCGAGACGGTCTCGATGCACGCCATGATGCAGCGCAACTTTACGACCTCGGGCCTTATCGTCATCACCATGGCCGTGGTGAGTGTGTTCGTGGCGGGCGGCAATGCGTGGTTTGGCATCTCGGCCGGCTCGCTCGTCATGATCTTTACCTACACCTATAACCTCACCATGCGTCTGAACTACGTAAGCTCCATGATGCAGCGCATCAACCGCGCGCTCGGTGATGCGGCCGAGATGACGCGCGTGCTGGACGAGCCGCGTCTGGTGGCAGACGACGAGAACGCTCCCGAGCTTAAAGTGACCGAAGGTGCGATTGATTTTGAGCACCTGAGCTTTGCATATCGTGACGCCGCGGCGGGCGAGAACGTGTTCGACGACCTGACGCTTCACGTGGCGGCGGGCCAGCGCGTGGGCCTGGTGGGTAAATCGGGCTCGGGCAAGTCGACGCTCACCAAACTGCTGCTGCGCCTGGACGATGTGCAGGGCGGCCGCGTGCTCGTGGACGGTCAGGATGTCTCGCACTGCACGCAGCAGAGCCTGCGCCGCCAGGTTGCCTACGTGCCGCAGGAGGCGCTGCTGTTCCACCGCTCCATTCGAGAAAACATTGCCTACGGTCGTCCCAACGCCACTGATGAGCAGATTCGCGAGGCTGCGCGCCTGGCCAACGCCCTGGAGTTTATCGACCGCTTGCCTCGTGGCTTTGACACCATGGTGGGCGAGCGCGGCGTCAAGCTCTCGGGCGGCCAGCGTCAGCGCGTGGCCATCGCCCGCGCGATTCTCACCGACGCGCCGATTCTGGTGCTCGACGAGGCGACCTCTGCCCTGGACAGCGAGTCCGAGGCGCTGGTGCAGGAAGCTCTCGAGAACCTGATGCGCGGCCGCACCTCCATTGTGGTGGCGCATCGCCTGTCCACCGTGGCGGCGCTCGACCGCATCGTGGTACTGGCGGATGGCGAGATCGTCGAGGACGGCACGCATGTGCAGCTCGTCGAGGCGGGCGGCGAGTACGCGAACCTGTGGAGCCGTCAGACCGGCGCATTCTTGGAGGCGTAAACGTCTCGGACGTGGGACAATTGTGCCTATTAGTTTATTGTGCCGTTGAGCCAAGGAGTCGTTATGCCACGCGAGACCAATGCCGCCAAGCGCGAGCGCGCCATCGAGGTGTGTGAGCGCCTCAACCGTCGCTATGGCCCGGTCGAGTGCTTTTTGGACCACGAGAATCCCTTCCGCCTGCTGATTGCGGTGCTGCTCTCGGCGCAAACGACCGATGCGCAGGTCAACAAGGTGACACCGCGGCTGTTTGCCCAGTGGCCCACGCCTGAGGCCATGGCCGGGGCGAGCGTGGCTGACGTGGCGGACACCATCAAGTCACTCGGCTTCTACAAGAGCAAAGCCAAGCATGCCGTCGAGGCCGCGCAGATGATCGTCGCCGATTACGGCGGCGAGGTGCCGGCCGACATGAAGGAACTCGTGAAGCTGCCGGGCGTGGGACGCAAGACGGCGAACATCGTGCTCAACGTGGGGCATGGCATCGTGGAGGGCATTGCGGTGGACACGCACGTCAACCGCATTGCGCACCGCCTGATGCTGAGTCCCAAGACACATGCCAAGGAGCCGCTCAAGACCGAGCAGGATCTGCTCAAGATTTTGCCGCACGAGTATTGGGGGTCGGTCAACCATCAGTGGATCACCTTCGGTCGCGAGATCTGCGACGCCCGCAAACCCAAGTGTGACGAGTGCCCGCTGGCAGATTTGTGCCCCAGCGTGCGCGTAGCGGGGTAGGGCGGAACGCATCTTCGTCTGGCGTTTTTTGCGGGGCTGGGTTTGCCCTTGAGCTGGAGTCCTCTCCATGCGCTACCATGACAGGCAACGAATTTGACGAACGACCCGCCGAGCTTGCCCCGGCGGGCTTTTGGCGTTGCGATGCCGGAGGAACAGCATGCTCATTCACCGTATAGCCGCGCAGCTCTACACTGCTGAGGCCTTGCAGACCGTCGAGGCCGGACTCGATGCCGGCGAGGACGTGACGCTGGCCGTGTCGCAGTCGGGTCGCACGCTTATGGCGGCAGCCCAGTTTGCGCGCCGTCCACGCCCCACGGTCTACATTGTGAGCGGCGAGGACGCGGCCGATCGCGCCGCGCGCAGCCTTGCCGCCTACGTGGGCCTGGCGCATGTGTGTCGTTTTCCCGAGCGCAAGGACTATCCGTGGCGCGAGCAGGCGCCCGACGATGCCGTGGTGGCGCAGCGCTGCGAGGCACTCGGGCGCATCGTGCGCGGGGACAACTGCATTATGGTTGCTTCGGCCCGTGCGCTGCTGCGCTGTGTGCCGCCGGTCGAGAGCCGTTACTGGGAGTCCACGTCCTTTGCGGTGGGCGAGGAGATTCCTTTTGACGAGGTGCCACAGCGCCTGGTGGGCATGGGCTACACCAATGCCGGCGCCGCCGACGCGCCCGGCCTGTTCCGTGTGCACGGCGACACCGTCGAGGTGTTCCCCGCACAGGAAAAAGCGCCCGTGCGCATTGAGTTCTTTGGCGACGAGATCGATCGCATCCGCCGCATGGTGAGTTCAACGGGCCAGACCATCGGCAACGAGGACAGCATCGAGATCTTCCCATGCCGTGAGCTGGCGCTCACCGACGAGGCCGTCCACAACATGCATGTGGCGCTCTATCGCGCCAGCCAGGACGACAGCAAACTGGCGGCGCTGCTCGAGAGGGTGGATGCGCGCATCGTCACGCCCGAGCTCGACCGCTTTTTGCCGGTGATGTACGGCCAGACCGTGAGCCCGCTGTCACACGTGAGTGGCAAGGCGCTCGTGGTGCTGTCCGAGCCGCGCTCGCTGTTCGACGATTGCCTGCGCGCCTACGAGGATATCGAGGCCCGTGCCGGCGAGGCGGGGGTCGACCGCTTGGACGGTCTGTACGTGCGCGCCCAACAGCTCGACTTTGGTGCCCAGCAGCGCCTGAACTACGTAAGCCTGATTCGTGCCGGCGGTGCGGTGACGGCCGAGCTCAAGATTGAGCAGCCGGCCATTGCGGGCTCGGACAACCGTTTTATGACGCGCATTCAGGAGGTTGTGGGCAAGCGCTACGCCTGCGTGTTTGCCATTCCCGACCGCGGCGCGCGCGAGTCGATGGAGCTCACCTTTGGCGATGAGGGCATTACCTTTGAGGAATCGCTGACCGCGGCGCCCGAAAATGCCGGCGCTATCGGTGACCGCGTGCGCGTGGCAGCAGCGGATTCCGCCGACCGTACCGCACGCCAGGAGGCCCATGCTTCCATTCGCGAGCGTAAGGCCGACGCGCTCAACGCCCGCTCGCTCGAGGCGGGCGCGGCCCAGGCCGCCGCCGGTGCCGCCGTGCCCACCATCTCGCGCGGACGCGTGACCTTTGTCGATGCCGCCCTGCCGCAGGGCGTGGTGGTGCCCGATGCCAACCTGGCCGTGTTCTCGATCGCCGACCTCAACGCCCGCATGGATGCCAATCGCGCGCGCAGCCGCCGCAAGGTGGACATTACGCAGATCACGTTCCCGTTTAAGCCGGGCGACTACGTGGTGCACGCCACTCACGGCATCGCGCTCTTTAGCGAGATCGCGCGCCAGGAAGTGGGCGGCAAGGAGCGCGACTACTTTTTGCTGGAATATGCCGACGGCGACAAACTCTACGTGCCGCTCGAGCAGGTCGACCGCATCACACGCTATGTTGGCCCCGACGGCGACAAGCCGCGCCTGACCAGGCTCAACACCGCCGACTGGACGCGGGCCACCAACAAGGCGCGCAAGAACGCCAAAAAGCTGGCGTTTGACCTGGTCGATCTGTATACGCGCCGCTCCTCGATTGCCGGTGTCGCCTGCCCGCCCGACACGCCCGAGCAGATCGAGATGGAGGAGAGCTTCCCTTACGACGAGACGCGCGACCAGCTGGAGGCTATCGCCGACATCAAGGCCGACATGGAGGCGCCCAAGCCCATGGACCGCCTGCTGTGCGGCGACGTAGGCTTTGGCAAGACCGAGGTCGCCCTGCGCGCGGCGTTTAAGTGTGTGGACTCCGGCCGCCAAGTCATGGTGCTCTGCCCCACGACCATTCTGGCCCAGCAGCACTACGAGACGTTCTTTGAGCGCTTTGCTCCGTTTGGCCTCGAGGTCGAGGTGCTCAGCCGCTTCCGCACCCCGGCGCAGCAAAAGCGCGCGCTTAAGGCGTTTGCCGAGGGCACGATTGATGTGCTCATCGGCACGCACCGCTTGCTTTCTGCCGACGTGAACCCCAAGAACCTGGGCATGGTGATTATTGACGAGGAGCAACGCTTTGGCGTGCAGCACAAGGAGCAGCTCAAGAACCTGCGCGAGCAGATTGACGTGCTCACGCTTTCGGCAACGCCGATTCCGCGAACCATGCAGATGGCCACGAGCGGCGTGCGCGACATGAGCCTGATCACCACGCCGCCGACCGGGCGCCGCCCCGTGATCGTGCACGTGGGAGAGTACGATCCCGACGTGGTGAGCGCGGCGATTCGCCTGGAGGTGGGTCGCGGCGGCCAGGTGTACTACGTGTCCAACCGCGTCAAGACCATCGACGACGCCGTGGCGCGCGTGCACGAGGCCGCGCCTGAGGCGCGCGTGGGCGTGGCGCACGGCAAGATGAGCCCGCGCGAGGTCGAGGACGTGATGATTGAGTTCGCGACCAAAAAGATCGACGTGCTCATCGCCACGACCATCGTGGAGAGCGGCATCGACAACGCGACCGCCAACACGCTCATCATCGAGGACTCGCAGCGTCTGGGTCTGGCACAGCTCTACCAGCTTAAGGGCCGCGTGGGCCGCTCGGCCACGCAGGCCTACGCGTACTTTATGTTCCCGGGCGAGCTGCCGCTTACCGAGGAGGCGACGGCGCGCCTGACCGCACTTTCCGAGTTCCAGGACCTGGGCAGCGGCATGCGTATCGCCATGCGCGACCTGGAGATTCGCGGCGCCGGTTCGCTGATGGGCGCTGAGCAGCACGGCAACCTGTCGAGCGTGGGCTTTGATCTGTTTACGCAGATGTTGGGCCAGGCCGTGGCCGAGGCGCGCGGCGATGACGACGCCGGCGTGGAGGCGGCGAGCGTGGGTATTAACCTGCCGGCCGACTACTTCTTGTCCGAGGAGTACCTGCCGGCGGTGGACCAGCGCGTGCTCGTGTACCGCAAGCTCGCAGCGGCCGAGGACCTGGAGAGCATCGACGAGGTGCAGGAAGAGACCGAGGCTGCGCATGGCGAGCTGCCGTTGGCGGGGCTCAACCTGTTCAACCGCGCTCGCATCCGTATCCGCGGCGAGCGCTTGGGGCTCGAGAGCGTCACGCTCAGCGGCGGACGCATCACGTTTTTGGGCGTCGACGTGCCCAAGAAGGTGGCCTTTGAGCTTAAGACCCGCTATGGCGCGGTGAACTTCCCCAAGAGCCGCAAGCTGTCGGTGCCCTACAAGGCGGGCGCCGGCGCAGGCAGCGGCCTGGGCCGAGGTCTCGACGCCAACGACGGCACCGGTCCCGTGGCGGCGGCGCTCATGCTGCTGCAGCAGCTGGGCGCGAGCGACGACGACTAACGGGTCGACGCTGCAAACGCCCCATTTGGGCAATCTGACCCCATCGAAAGGAAAGCATGTTCGGATACATCTATAAGAAAGATGTCGCCATGATCGCGGTTGTCCTGTGCCTTTGTCTGGGCGTGGGTAGTTTCTTCGATTATCAGATCTCGAGCGCGCTGTTCAATATCGGCAGCATGTACGGTCGCTTTATCGAGGCCGCTGGCGAGCTGCCGTTTGAGCTGACGGCGAGCGTCGCGGGCGTTATGCTCGTGCGCGCGGTGCGTCCCGACTCCAGGGGGAGCAAATGGCTCGCCGTGCTCGGCATCCTCGTTAACGTCGGCCTGGCCGGCTACGAAGTCGTCTCGTCCCTGCGGGTCGGCGGAAAACTCATCGCGGCTCAGTTGGTGCTGACGTTTGTGCTGGTCATCGCCGCCAACCTTATCGTCTACCGCCTCACGCGCGACACCGATCCCAAAGAGCTCACGCGCTGGGCGTTGATGGTACTTGCCGTGTGGGTCGCTCAGGCCATTATCCTCAACGTGATCGTCAAGCCGCTGTGGTCGCGCCCGCGCATGCGCGTGATCGAGGTGACGCAGGGGCTCAATTTTCAGCCGTGGTGGGTGATCGGCAATCCCGACAAGTGGACCTATATCGCCGCCGGCGTGATCAAGGACGGCTTCAAGTCGTTTGCAAGCGGGCACACCGCGCACGCGGCGATCGGCCTCATGCTCGCCGGGCTTCCCGCGATGGCCTTTAAGGAAAAGCCGTCGCGCCGCCGGGTGGTCTTTTGGACGGCGGCCGCGGTCGCGGCGCTTGTCGCCTTTGGCCGTATCGTGATCGGAGCGCATTTTTTGAGTGACGTGAGCTGCGGCTTTGCCCTGGTGCTGGCGCTTGTGTGCCTTGCCGCGCGCATTGCCTATCCCAGCGGCGTACAATAGCTCCGTTTGAATCATCTGGCCGATACCCGGTAAGAGAGGATTGCCATGCTCGCGTTCAACAACGATTATTCCCACGGCGCACACCCGGCGGTGTTGCAGGCGCTCGTCGATACCAACATGGAGCCGCAGCCCGGCTACGGTACCGATGCGCACACCGAGCGTGCCAAGCAGCTGATTCGCGAGGCCTGTCAGGCCCCCGATGCCGACGTGTTCTTGCTGGTGGGCGGCACGCAGGCCAACGCGACGGTGATTGATATGCTGCTCGCGCCCTACCAGGGCGTTGTTGCCGCCGAGACCGGTCATGTTGCCTGCCACGAGGCGGGCGCCATCGAGTTTGGCGGCCACAAGGTGCTCACCATCCCCGGCTACGAGGGCAAGATGCACGCCGAGGATCTCGAGAACTATATCCAGGTGTTCTACGAAAACGAGAGCTACGAGCACACGGTGTTCCCGGGCGCCGTGTACGTGAGTCTATCGACCGAGTACGGCACGCTGTACTCCAAGGCCGAGCTCGCGGCGATTCACGCGGTGTGCCAGAAGCGCGAGATTCCGCTGTTTGTGGATGGCGCCCGCCTGGCCTATGCACTGGCGGCCGATGAGTGCGACATTACCCTGCCCGAGCTGGCGCAGCTGTGCGACGTGTTCTACATCGGCGGCACCAAGTGCGGCGCGCTCTGCGGCGAGGCCGTGGTGTTTTGCGGCATGCACGCTCCGGCGCATCCCATTCCGCGCATTAAGCAGCACGGTGCGCTGTTGGCCAAGGGCCGCCTGACGGGCGTCCAGTTTGAGGCGCTCTTTACCGATGGCCTGTATTTTGAGATTGGTCGACAGGCGATTGAGACGGCCCAGGCGCTACGCCGTGTGCTGCACGAGCGCGGCTACCAGTTCTTCTTGGAGACGCCCACAAACCAGCAGTTTGTGATTCTGCCCAACGAGGACATGGCCCGCATTCGCGAGCATGCGGCGATCGAGTACTGGGAAAAGTACGACGAGACCCACACGGTGGTGCGTTTTTGCACCAGCTGGGCCACGACGCAGGAGGATATCGACGCGTTGGCGGCGGTTCTGTAGGTTGATGTGACGAGGAGGGCCGCCTTGCGCCTGGGTTTGGCGCGGGGCGGCCTTTGCTTTTGAGGGAGAAGGGCTGTATGACCGAGATGTCCGAGCCGGCGATTCGCCTGGCGACGCCCGAAGACGCGCCGGCGTTGCTTGCCATCTATGAGCCGTATGTGCGCCAGACGGCGATTACCTGCGAATACGAGGTGCCGAGCGTTGAGGAGTTCGCCGGGCGCATCGAGCGTACGCTCAAGCGCTATCCGTATCTGGTGATGGAGCTGGACGGGCGTCCGGTAGGCTATGCCTATGCGAGTCCGCTCAACAGCCGCGAGGCATACGACTGGTCGGTCGAGACGTCGATCTACCTGGCACGCGACGTGCGCCACGGCGGGCTGGGCCGCAAGCTGCACGATACGCTCAAGCAATGCCTGATCGCGATGGGCATCACCAACATGTGCGCGCTCATCGCCGTGCCGCACGACAAGGACGACGAGTATCTGACGCACAACAGTCAGGACTTCCATGCTCATATGGGGTATCGCCTGGTGGGCGCCTTTGACCGCTGCGCCCAAAAGTTCGGCCGCTGGTACGACATGTGCTGGATGGAGCTGGTCCTGGCCGAGCGCACCCCCAACCAGCCCAAACCAACCTGGTTCCCCGACCTCCTCGCCTAAAACCACCACGAAGGTGCCTGTCCCCTTTGCGGTGGTTAGCCGATGGGTTCGGTGTATTTGGCGCGGTCGGTGCGTTGGATGCGCTTGGAGACATGGAGCGGGCGACCGTCGGTGTCGTAGACGTAGTCGGTGATCAGGATCAGCGCCTGCCCGCGCTCAACGTTGAGCAAAAACGCCTCGTTTTGCGAGGCATAGCACACCTCAAAGGTCTTATGTCCCTGTGCCGGCGCGCGATGGAATTCTTGGCGCAGCGTGGCGTAGAGCGAACCGTTGATATCGCGATCGATGAGTGCCTCAAAGCTCGGTGGTAGATAGGTGGTCTCCAGGCACAGCGGCGCATCGTCCAGATAACGCAGGCGGACAAGTTTGACGAGCTTGCTGCCCACGGCGGCATCAAAGAACTTAGCTATGCTGCCGGCCGCCTTGGCAAAGCCCGAGTCCACGGTGCGCGTGGTGGGCTTCATGCCCTGGCCCTGTACCTGTGCCGTGTAGCTCGAAAACACCAGGTTGTTCTCGTGGAGCGCGGGCGTGTCGGCCACAAAGGCGCCGCGTCCGCGCTCGGTGCGAACCAGGCCCTCGTCAACAAGCACCTTAAGGGCATGGCGCACGGTGCTGCGCGACAGCCCCGATTCGTCCATGAGTTCCATCTCGGACGGCAGCTTGTCTTCGCGCGCGTAGACGCCGGCGGCGATGCGGTCGCGCAGCGTACCCGCCAGACGCTCGTATTGGGCCAAGTTCTTTTTTGACGAAGTGATCATGCGAACAACCTGTATCTAACTTGTATGCTTACTGAACCAAGCATGTATCCAACATGACAACAAAACCGCTGGTAATGGCTTGCCGAAAACTTTACCAGCAAAATTTCTAAGACAAATATAGCATACAACTAGTCGACAACACCAAAACATGTATGTAACTTGTATGCCATCGAGAGCATCAAACGAGAAGAAAGGCTGATGCACGATGACTACTCAGGAACAGGTTAAGGACGTCGTCTCCCAAGTTTTGGCTGACAAGGCTGACAAGGGCGGCATCAAGCGCGTCGTGTGGATTGGCGCCGGCGGATCCAACGGCGGTAACTATCCTGCCCAGTACTTTATGGAGCACGAGGCCACGCAGGTCGTGAGCTCCAGCTACACCAGCAACGAGTTCGTGCACGCAACCCCCGCCTACGTTAACGAGAACACCCTGGCCGTCGTCGTGTCCATGCGCGGCACCAAGGAGACCATCGTCGCCGCCCAGGTCGCCAAGGACCACGGCGCCAGCACCATCGCCATCTATGTTGACGAGTCCGGCCTCACCGAGGTCTGCGACTACAAGATCCAGTATGACAGCCTGGCCGTCGACGAGTCCTGCATGGGCCGTACCAACTCCGCCGTCGTGACCATGATCGCCATGGAACTCACGCAGCAGACCGAGGGCTATGCCGAGTACGAGACCGCTATGGCCGCCTTCGACCTGGTTGACCCCATCTATCGCAAGGCCGTCGAGTACACCCGTCCGCTCGCCGCCAAGTGGGCCGAGCAGAACGCCGACAAGCCCTGCATCAACGTCATGGCTCAGGGTCCGCTCTTTGGTGCCGCCTACGTCTTTAGCATCTGCAACGTGCAGGAGATGCTGCAGATCGACTCCTGCACCATCAACACCTGTGACTTCTTCCACGGCCCCTTCGAGATCCTGGACAAGCGCACTTCGCTGTTCCAGCTCATCAGCGTCGGCCGCAGCCGCTGCAACGACGAGCGCGGCATCCGCTTCGTCAACCAGTACGGTGGCGAGCGCGTCTATCAGCTCGACGCCAAGGAGCTCGGCCTCAACGACATCAAGGACAGCGTGAGCGAATACTTCAACCACCTGATCTTTGCGCCGATCCTCAACAACGTCTACATGCGTGCGCTGTCTGCCGTCACCCACAAGGACTACATGACGCGCCGCTACATGTGGAAGCTGGACTATTAAGGGATAGAGTGGCCTAACAGCTCGATGTCCTCATAAGTTGCGGTGGAATAGTTCCTGTTTGGGGGCTTGAAGCTTCTTTAGGAACTATTTCACCGCAACCGCCAAGTAATCCGCTGGGGACGGAGGAAAACGGATCGCTTTTCCGCTCGCCGATTTGTGTCTTGAAAAATGTATATAACGACTATAACGTAGTACGAAACATATTGGAAACAATACCGAGGAGGCTGCGTTGAAGAAAAGCAATCTGGGCTATGTGCTGGTGCTGATCGCCGCGCTTATGTGGGGCAGCATCGGAATCTTTGTAAACGGCATCTCGGCCATGGGCGTTACGTCCCAGAGTATGGCTGCCTTTCGCTTGTTGGTCGGAGCGCTTATCTTGGCGCCGGTCCTGATGTTTATGGGCTGCCGTCCGGGTGAGGAGTCTACCGTGGCTCAGGGTCCGCTGGCCCTGTTCAAGGCAAGCCCTAAAGAGCTTGTTCCCTGCGCGCTTGTCGGTATCGTCGGTTTGGCCGCCGCCAACACCTGCTATTACGAGTGCATGGGCGAGGTGGGCATGTCCACGGCCTCGGTGCTGCTCTACACCTCGCCGGTGTTTGGCGTCGTGCTCGGCCGCGTGATTTATCGTGAGGACGTGACCCCCAACAAGCTTGTTGCCATTGTCTTTAACATCGTTGGCTGCGTGCTTGCAGTGACCAATGGCGACCTTTCCGGTTTTCATTTTTCGGTTTGGGGTGTCACGTCGGGCGTGATTGCGGGCCTTTGTGGTGCGTCGCTCGCGGTGTTTAGCCGAATAGCAACCAAGACGGTCCACCCGTTGGCCGTCACGTTTTGGGGCTTTGTTTTTGGCGGTGCGGTTATGGCAGCTATCGCGGCTCCGTGGCCGGATGTCGCCGCGGCAATGTCGCCACAGCTGCTGCTGCTGTTCCTTGGCTTTGGACTCATCCCCACAGCCGTTGCTTACATCTTATATATGCAGGGCCTGTCCATGGGGCTCGAGACGTCGAAAGTTCCCGTCGTAATGTCATTCGAGACAGTCGTCACCGTACTGCTGGGCATTGGTGTCTACGCCGAGCCCGCCGGTGCGATCAAAGTCCTGGGCATCGTGCTGGTGCTCGCGTCTATCCTGATTATGAACACCGACTTCTCCAAGCTGCGCAACAGTGTGTTTGTCGGTCATGTCGTTGAGAGCATGACCTTTAAGCCCAACGCGTGGTGGACGGAGAAATCGCAGGACATGGATCTGTTTAAGGAGCGCACGGGCATTGCGCTGGAGCCCACCGTGCAGGAAAGCCCCTGGTACTTCGTGCGATAAGGGATTGCGCGCGGCGTCCGACCTGGGGTTATACAGCCAGCGCCGGCCTACCCAGCCCCAACGTTTCAAGTACGTTAAACCCGTCAACGGTCGATTTTCACCCGCGAACGGTCTTTATACTAATTAGCAATATAAGCAACGTATAAGACGTTATAATGACCATAACGAAAAGGAGGAGGCAAGATGAATCAGATCATTCTCGCATCTCATGGCGGCCTGGCCGCAGGCGCCAAAGACACGCTCGAGATGGTTCTCGGCGACGTGTCGAACGTCCACGTCGTGTCGCTTGCTCGTGACGACAAGGAGCCCATCACCAATAAGGTTGAGGCTATGATCGCCACGTTCAACGCGGACGACACCGTCTATGTGCTGACCGATATGCTCGGCAGCTCGGTCAACAACAGCATGGTCGAGCTTTCCAAGAACGGCACGAAGTTCACGGTTGTCAGCGGTTTCAACATCCCGCTGGCGCTCACGCTCGCTATGAGCCCCGCCCCCGTCAAGGGCGCCGAGCTCGCGGCCCTCATCAACGAGGCCCGCACCGGGCTGACCAACCCCAACGCACCGGTCGAGGCCGCCGCGGCTCCCGCCAAGAAGGCCAAGGCGTCCCGTCACAGCTCCGGTCCCGCCAAGATCGTCCTCGCACGTCTTGACTACCGTCTGCTGCACGGCCAGGTCGTCTTTACCTGGACCACCAAGGTTCAGGCCGAGCGCATCATCGTCGTCGACAACGCTGCCGCCAACGATGACATCAAGAAGGGCGCTCTTAAGCTGGCCAAGCCCCAGGGCGTGCGCCTGAACGTCTTCACCGTCGAGCGTGCCCTCGCCAAGATGGACAAGCTCAACACCCTCGGCGAGCGCGTCATGTTCGTCTTTGGCAACACTGCCGAGATGCTGCAGTTCTGCCAGGGCTACAAGCTCGACGCCATCAACCTGGGCGCCACCGCCAACCACGACGGTGCCGATCAGATTGGCGGCAAGGACAGCTCCGTCTTCCTCGACGCCACCCAGAAGGCCGACGTCAACCAGCTGCTCGACATGGGCATCAAGCTCTACGTCCAGCAGACCCCTACGTATCAGAGCGTCGACATCGACGCCAAGCTGTAATCAACCAGGCTTTTGCCTGACTGAAAGGAGAAGGGTATGAATACGTTCATCAGTGCGGTGCTCGTCGGCCTCGTCGGCGTGTTCTGCATGTGGGACTCCCGCCTGCTCGGTCGTCTTAACTTCGAGCAGCCCCTCGTTGGCGCTACGCTCGTCGGTCTGCTGCTGGGCGATGTGCCCACCGGCCTTGCCGTCGGTGCCGCCGTCGAGCTCGTGTCCATGGGCCTGGTGCAGGTCGGCGCCGCCGTTCCGCCCGATATGGTCCTGGGCGGCATCGTGGCCGCTGCCTTCGCGTGCCTGACCGATGCTTCCGCCGAGACCGCCATGACGATCGCCATCCCGGTCGCCGTCCTGGGTCAGCTCCTCGGCATCGTGTTCCGTTCCATCATCGCCGCCCTCACCCATGTGGCAGATAGCGCGATCGATAACGGAAAGTTCAAGACCGCTTACCGTATGCACATCTGCGCCGGCTCCGGTCTGTACGCCGTCATGTACTTCCTGCCGATCTTCCTGGCCGTCTTTGTCGGTACCGACCTGGTCCAAGCCATCGTCAACATGGTTCCCGAGTGGCTGTCCACTGGTCTTAACGTTTCGACCAAGATCATGACCGCCTACGGCTTGGCCCTGCTGCTCACCATGATGATCAAGAAGGGTATGACTCCGTTCCTGTTCATCGGTTTCCTGCTCGCCGCTTACCTCAACCTGTCTGTCATCGCGGTCGCTCTGATCGGTGTGTGCCTGGCTGTTGTCTTCATGGGCTTCAAGTTCAATGGCTCCCATGCAGCCGCCGGTGTCGATTCCGACTACGATCCGCTCGAAGACGACGAAGACTAAGGAGGAACACACTATGGCAACCGCAACCAAGGACGTGTCCCTGAACAAGAAGGTCAGCCAGTTCTTCTGGCGCTCCTGGGCCATCCAGGCCTCTTGGAACTACGAGCGTCAGATGAACATGGGCTTCCTCTACGGCATGGTTCCCACGCTCGATCGCCTCTATCCGGATGAGTCCGACCCCAAGCAGCTCGCTGCTAAGAAAGAGGCTTACCACCGTCACATGGCGTTCTACAACTGCACCCCGCAGACGAGCGCCTTTGTCCTAGGCCTCGCCGCCTCCATGGAGGAGGAGTACGCCAAGGATCCCGAGAACTTCGATCCCGATTCGATCAACGCGGTCAAGACCTCCCTCATGGGTCCGCTTTCCGGCATCGGTGACTCCTTCTTCCAGGGCACCATCCGCGTTATCGCCTTTGGTCTGGGCGTCCAGCTGGCTCAGCAGGGCTCCATCATGGGCCCGATCCTGGCCATGCTCATCTCCATCGTCCCCTCTGTGCTGATCACTTGGTTCGCAGCCAAGATGGGCTATCAGGGCGGCCACGAGTACCTGAGCAAGCTTCAGGGCGGCGACCTCATGGAGAAGCTCATGTATGTCTGCGGCATCGTGGGTCTTATGTCCGTGGGCGGCATGATCGCTACGCTGATCGGCGCCACCACCCCGCTGCAGTTCGCTGACGGCACCGTCGTGATCCAGGACATCCTGGACGGCATGATGCCCCAGATGATCTCCCTCGGCCTCACCGGCCTTATGTACTGGCTCATCAAGAAGAACGTCAACACCGGTTGGCTTCTCGTGATCGCCATCGTGGGCGGCATCGCCCTTTCCGCGGCCGGCATCCTGGCCTAGTCGCGACCAAGCGTCTAACCGCTTTCCCCGGGGAGCCTGCCTGGCATCCCATACCCCAGGCAGGCTTCCATCCCTAAATGTGTCAAAGGGACAGTTCCTTTGACACATCCTCAACGGACCGGCGACTCGGTCCAAATCACGGTAACCCTGTGTGCGTCCGGCAAAGTGGCGCCGCAAAAATCGAAAGGAATGTGTCAGATGTACGAGATCGACCTTAACCTCCCTAAGCAGATCGTCGCTGACGTCCTGTCCAACCACGAGATCCACAGCGTCGCCTTCGTCGGCTGCGGTGCTTCCATGTCCGACCTTTACCCTGCCAAGTACTTCCTGGCCAACAACACGGACAAGCTGAACGTTCAGATCTTCACCGCTAACGAGTTCAACTACGACACGCCCTCCTGGGTCAACGAGCACACCTTCGTGATCACCTGCTCCCTGGGTGGCTCCACGCCCGAGACCGTCGAGGCCAACAAGACCGCCAAGAAGCACAACTGCCCGGTCGTCTCCCTCACCAACAAGGCTGGCTCCGCTCTGACCGTCGACGCCGACCACGTCATCGTTCACGGCTTCCACGCCAACTACGCTGCCAAATGCGAGAAGCCCGGCTACGCCATCGCTCTTGCTCTCGAGATCCTTCAGCAGACCGAGGGTTATGACCACTACGAGGACATGATCACCGGCCTCACCAACGTCTTCGAGCTCTGCGAGAACGCCGCTCAGCACTGCAAGAAGCTCGCCAAGAAGTTCGCCGAGGACTTCAAGGACGACAAGATGATCTACTTCATGGCTTCCGGTGCCTCCGAGAAGATGGCTTATTCTCATGCCGCCTTCCTGTTCACCGAGATGCAGTGGATCGACGCCGCCGCCTACAACACCGGCGAGTACTTCCACGGCCCGTTCGAGGCTACCGAGCCCGGCGTGTTCTACTTTGTACAGCTCGGATCGGGCGAGTGCCGCCCCATGGAGGAGCGCGCGCTGGCGTTCCTCAACACGCACACCGATACGGTCATGGTGCTCGACGCACTCGAGTACGGCGTGGGCGACGTGCCTGCCAGCGTGCGTTCGTACCTGGAGCCGATCTTCTTCTACAACATGAGCTGCGAGCTGCGCGTCGCCCGCGGCAAGGTGTTCGACCACAGCCCCGAGGTTCGTCGTTACATGGGCATCGAGCAGTACTAGGTACCGGGAAAAGTATTCACCTTCGATTCGCAAGCGTGTCGTGTGAGTCAAAAAGCGGGCCGCGTCGGTGGGTTTCCGGCGCGGCCCGCTTTGCATGGCGTCCGTATGAGCGAGGCGTCGCGGCAACCGACGCTTACTTGGCGTCGTAGGCCTCGGCGTCCCACCAGTCGAGCTGGGCGATGTTGTCGCGGATGTGCTGGCAGCTCTTGTGGAAGCCCTCGAGCTCGTGCTCGGACAGGTCGAGCGTGTAGACCTCCTCGACGCCCTCGGCACCGATCACGCACGGCAGGGAGGTGAAGATGCCCTCCTCGCCATACTGGCCGGTCATAAGCGTGGAGGCCGAAAGCACGGCGTGCTCGTTGTGCAGCACGGCGGCGCAGACGCGCGCGGCGGAGTTGGCGACGGCGTACTCGGTGCACTGCTTGCCTTGGTAGGTCACATAGCCGCCCTTGCGTGCAAGCTCCTCGACCTCCATGTGGTCGAAGGCGTACTTGTCGGGGTTCTCGGCCTGAAGCTCG
This sequence comes from uncultured Collinsella sp., assembly GCA_900553415.1. Lineage (GTDB taxonomy): Bacteria > Actinomycetota > Coriobacteriia > Coriobacteriales > Coriobacteriaceae > Collinsella. The sequence goes on from USDH01000009.1 coordinate 18,692, forward strand.
TTAAGGCTCTTGCCGGCGATGGTCGCGGACTTAAAGGCGGCCAGCTGGCTAAAGCCGTGCTCGCCGATCATGTAGGCGTCGATGGACTTGGGGCTCACACCGACCTTCTTGGAGATCTCGGTGCGCAGGCGGGCGGAGTCCAGACCGCAGCCCGAGCCGATGATCTTCTTGGGATCGTAGCCGGTCAGGTGCCACAGCTCGGTGCACACGACGTCGCAGGGGTTGGAGATGCTCACAAAGATGCCGTCGAAGCCGGCGTTAACGATGCGCTTGGCAAAGGTGCGGGCGGCGTCGGTGGTAAAGAACAGCTCGCCGTCGCGGTTGCCAGCGGCCAGAGCAACCTTGCCGGCGGCGTTGACGATGACGTCGCAGCAGGCCAGCTCCTCGTAGTGGTCGTAGCAGTTGACGATCTTGGTGTTGTACGGGACAAACGAAAGGGAGTCGCGTAGGTCCTGGACTTCGGACGTCACCTTGGCCTCGTTGATATCGCACAGGTACAGCTCATCGGCAATGCCCTGCATGAGCAGGCTGTTGGCGACATGTGCTCCTACGTGGCCCTGGCCGACCACACCGATCTTACGCGTCTGGTACATATATGTATCCTTTCGGCCGAGTTTCTCGCATCGAACCATTGTAGCGTCCTGCTGTCACTTTGCTAAGCTAAAGCGAAGTAGATTTTTGGGACATGCTTTAATCTCTACTTTTGGAGTGATTTGGGCCGCCAACGGCATCGCGGGGCGATGTGCTCGCGCGGATGGGGCCGGTCGTTGTACCATAACTGCAACTGATTCGTAAGGAGCATCCATGCCCATTCGTATTCCCGACGCCCTCCCTGCCGCCGCGCAGCTCGAGAGCGAGAACATCTTTGTCATGACCGAGTACCGCGCGCTGCACCAGGACATCCGTCCGCTGCGTGTGCTCATCCTCAACCTCATGCCCACCAAGATTGCCACCGAGACGCAGATCATGCGCAAGCTCTCCAACACGCCGCTGCAAGTGGAGGTGGACCTGCTGCGCACCAAAACGCACGAGGCCACGCATGTGAGCGCCGGCCATCTGGAGACGTTCTACCGCACGTTCGACGACATCCGCGACATCCACTACGACGGCCTGATCATCACGGGCGCGCCGGTGGAGCAGATGCCGTTCGAGGAGGTCGACTACTGGCCCGAGCTCTGCCAGATCATGGATTGGTCCACCACGCACGTGCACTCCACGCTGCACATTTGCTGGGGCGCGCAGGCGGGGCTCTACCATCATTACGGTATCCAGAAGTACGACCTGCCGGCAAAGGCGAGCGGCGTATTTGAGCATTATCTGGTGAAGCCGCAAAGCCCGCTGGTCCGCGGCTTTGACGACCGCTTCTATGCCGTGCATTCGCGCAACACCGATGTGCGTCGCGAGGACGTGGAGGCCGAGCCGCAGCTTGAGGTCGTGGCCGTGTCCGACGAGGTGGGCCTGTACATCGTCAAGTCGACCGACAGCCGTCGCTTCTTTGTATTTGGCCATCCCGAGTACGATACCGACACGTTGCGTCTGGAGTACGAGCGCGACGTGAAGCGCGGCCTCAACCCTCAGGTGCCGGCACATTACTTCCCGGGAGACGACCCCACCGCCGAGCCGCGCAACGTCTGGCGTAGCCAGGCTCAGCTGCTCTACACCAACTGGCTCAACTACTACGTCTACCAGACCACGCCCTACGACCTGGCCCGCGCCGGCGAGGAGCACTAGGCTGCGGCTGCGGCTGCGGCTGTTGCTGTGCTCGCGGTGTGACGAGCGTGGATTATCGGACGCACGAGCGTGGATTTTCGGACGTTTACAAATCGAGCGTGGATAATCTCCCACTTTTGGCTTGAAACTAGGCTCAAAACGGGAGATTATCCACGCTCATTTTTTAGGCATGTAGATGCCGATGGCTCGGCTAAGAGACGGTGCGTGCAGAGGCAAAGTCGCATTTGGCGTGGTCTTGAATCTCGACGGGTTTTTCTTTCTGATAATCCGATGGACCAAGGCATCAAATTGTGGAGACAGGGACCTCTCGACAACTGCCCTGCCTGCAGATATAAGCCATCAGCCTAAAACACCCAAAACCGTCATGCATTTGGTCAGCTGCTGGACAGCATCTGGTCAGACTTCGCATGAAACCGTCTGGTACGTTGGCGCCGTTCCAAGAGTTGGGAGGCGACATGGGAAACATGACGGCGAATCAAAGACTTGCAAGCCACATTAAAGCATGCGAACAGCAGATGAGCTGCGTGTACGCGCGCACGACAGCAGAGGCAAAGCAGATTGAGCGGCGGGTGGCGGCGGGAAGTCTCGAAGTGGTCATGCCGGGGCTGTATGCGCGTCCGGAATACTGGTCCGAGCTCAAGTTTCGGCAGCGTTATCTGCATCGGGTGCGGGCCCTTGCGCAAAAGCACCCCGACTGGACATTTTGCTCCTATACGGCGGCTGTTATCTATGGCCTTTCGGTTTCGCATGCCAATTTGACGCACATCCATATCGCCGCGGCGCCGGCGCAATCGACGACGCCCGGCTCTCAGGTGATTCGCCATCGTTATGTTCGTCAAACACGGGCCACCCAGATGGACATTGCCGTGACCGATATCGATCAAACGATTACGGATTGCCTGGTCGATGCATCGTTTGTCGAGGGACTGATCATTGCGGACTCGGCGCTTCATGAGCAGCTGTTGTCGAAGGAGCATCTCGTTGAGGCAGTCAACAAGCTTGGCTTAAATCGTCGCGGTGTTGTGACGGCGCGCAGGGTTGCACGGTATGCCGATGGCCTGTCGGAAAGCGGTGGCGAGTCCAAGGCGCGCGCCCTGATGATCGAGCGCGGCTGGCAGACGCCGGAGCTGCAAATTGAGCTGTTCGACCCGGTTGAGCCGGGACGGCCGTATCGCGTTGACTATTTGTGGCGCGTGGGTGACCGGTTGATTATTGGGGAGTTCGACGGATTCGTTAAAAGCGAAAAGGCGGCGGAGGAGGGCAAGCTCGCAAAGGCGCAATTTGACGAGCGCCAGCGCGAATCGAGGCTTTCGCTGCTTGATAACTGCAAGATTGTGCGCTTGTGCTGGGATGATCTAAGGGACCCGACAAAGCTCGATCGCAAGCTCAAGGTTGCCGGCGTGCCGCGTGCATGCTGAGGCGGTTGCAGGGCGTTGCGCCGTACGAGCGTGGATAATCGGACACACGAGCGTGGATAATCGGACGCTTGCTGAATGAGCGTGGATAATCTCCCGTTTTTTGCTGAGGAAGAGGCTCAAAGTGGGAGATATTCCACGCTCATCTTGCGGGTGCGATACAGCGGCGATTAGGCGCTGATGATGTTGGGCAGCGGTAGATCGTGGGCATCGGTGGGGATGTGGTCGACGCGCTGTTCGTCAAAGGCGATGCCGACGATCTGGCATGCGGGCGAGAGCATGGGCAGGTAGCGGTCGTAGCAGCCGCCGCCGTAGCCCAGGCGCGCGCCGGTTTGATCGAAGGCCACGAGCGGCACAACAATCATGTCGAGTGCTTCGGCAGGCACGATGGGGAAGCGGTCGCTGTCGATGTCCGTGGCCGCGAAGGCCCGCGCGGGGTGGGCGATAAACGGAGCCGCGGACGCATCGTCGGCGGCAACTGCTCGCATGCACATGCGCTGGCCACAAGCTGCGGCATCAATTGCCGAGAGCATGCACGGATAGGCCACGCGCCAGCCGCGCGCGGCGACCGCAGCGGCAAACGCGGCAGGGTCTGCCTCGGAACCCATCGCGGCGTAGACGGCAACGGTGTGCGGCGCCGCGGAATCCGAGCGATCCAACAGCTCAACCAGCCGCGCGCAGATAGTGGCGGACTTTGCCGCACGCACATCCAAATCAAGAGCATCGCGCCGGGAAATCACCGCCCGTCGCAACTCAGCCTTGTCCATCCCAACCTCCTCTAGCAAACCTGCCAAAAAGGGACAGGTTTATTTTGGCAGGTTTTATCTGGGCAAACACCCAAGCCACCACACAAACCATCGCAAGGGGGCAGTTCATGGACACCTTCGTGGTGGTTTTGACGAAGAGCGGATGTTCGCGGCGG
>USDH01000010.1 GCA_900553415.1 uncultured Collinsella sp.
TGTGGACCCGCACGATGGCGACGAGTAGGGCAAGGACGAGTAGGGGAGAGTTATGGCAGGCCTGTTCAACATCCTTAAGGTCACCGTCAGCGAGGACAAGATCTGCGCGCATGTGCTGGTGAACCCCGGCATGCCGCTCATGACCTCGGAGGATATCGAGGCCACGGCGCGCGTGTATTACCTGGTGCCGGCGATTGCCAAGCACCTGTGCCTGGGTGATTCCGGTCGCGAGTTCCAGGACTGCATGGGCCAGACCGAGCTCTGCCACCTGCTGGAGCACGTGACGGTCGAGCTCATGAACGAGACCGGTCTTGCCGGTAGCATCTCGTGCGGCCGCACGCGCGTAAGCGAGCATGACGAGCGTGTCTTTGAGGTCGAGCTTTCGTGTCCCGACGACGCACTGGCCATCGGTGCGCTGTCGTCGGCCACCTTTATGATGGACTGGGCCTATCTGCACGCCGACCAGCCGGCTCCCGATGTGGACGGTACGGTCGCGGGCCTGCGCAACCTGGTGCTGGGCATGCGCGCCGAGGCCGAGGGCAAGGATCCTCACGAGGCCGTCGCCGCTGCGAACGGCGAAGATGCTGCCGAGGACGAGGGCGATGTGTCGGTCGACGCCGAGCCCGTTGCCGATGCGACCGCCGAGCCCGTTCCCACCGAGCCCCAGGGCGTCCCCAACTTTGACGACGAGCCCCAGGTGGCGATTGATACCGAGGGCGCGGTTGCCGAGAACCACGAGGCCTCCGCTGCCGTCTTTGGCGGTGCGGCGACGGTTCCGGCAGGACCTGCGCATGAGGGCGGCCTGCCGCTCGTGGACGGCGCCGGCGAGGACCCGGGTGCCACGGTGGCCATGCCGGCTATGCCTCAGGAGTAGGCCTACGCGTTTATCACCATCACGTACCTGCGCCTTTGCCGTACGCAGATGAGCGGAGCGGCAAGTGATGCGCTGCGGGTATAATGGACAGCATTCAAACGGTGGGCACCGACGTGCCCGCAGGAGAGGAATGATCATGGGTAAGACTTTCAGCTTTGTCTCCGGCGCACTTTTTGGTGCCGCTGCCGGCGCTATTATCGGTGTTGCTCTGGCCCCGCGCTCGGGCGCCGAAACCCGCGCCATGGCTGCCGATATCGCCAACGACGCTTGGGACAATATGCGTGACACCTACGAGCACAGCGCCGAGGAGGCCCGTGCTGCGGTCAACGATTTTGGCCCGATGGTCGACGCCAAGACCGACGACCTGCGCGCTAAGGTCGACCTGGCCCGCGAGCGCATGGACCAGCTGCGCGAGCAGCTCAACGACGCCATTTCGGGCGGCAACGTGACGCCTGCCGCCGACGTCGTGGTCGAGAACGCCGTCGAGGCTGATACCGAGGCTGCGGAGCCCTCGACCGAGGCATAATGCGCGCCGGGGATTTTGTCGGCGCCAAGATCTATCGCAAGCCTGCCGAGGACAAGCGCACCAAAAAGGACGGCACGCCGCGCAGCCCTAAAAAGCTCGGAAAGATTCACTTTCCGGTCTTTACCCCGGGCGGTACGCGCGTGGTCGGCTTTATGGTCCGCCAGTCCGATATCGCGGGCATGATCGAGCGCCCCGACCGCTTTGTGGCGCTCGATGCCATCGGCGTCTATGAGGGTGCCGTCGCGGTTGACGACGTCAAGGGCACCTACGATACCGCTGCGGCCAAGCGCCTCGACATCAACCTGGACGATTGCATCATCTGGGTCGGTATGGACGTGCGCACGGAATCAGGCGACGTCGTGGGCTATTGCTCGGACGTTGAGTTCAAGCCGCGCTCGGGCATCGTGCAGGCATTCTATGTGACCGCCGGCGCTGCTTCGAGTGTTTTGGTTGGTGACACGCAGGTGCCGCCGACGATGCTGCGCGGCTACGAGAACGGCGCGATGGTCGTCTCGGACGAGGTCAAGTCGCTCGGGTATTCGGGCGGTGCGGCCGCCAAGGCCGCCGAGGCCAGCGTCGTGGTGGGCGACAAGGTCAAAAAGGGCGCCAAGGTGCTCGATGACAAGGGATCGGTCGCCGTGGACAAGGGCAGCCGCGCACTGGGCAAGCAGCTCGGCAAGACGCGCGGCATGTTCAAGGCCTTTAAGGACGAATACCAAAAGGCGAGCGGAGGCTCGTCAAAAGCTACAAAATAGCGACGTACCAAATGATGGGAGGCAAGCCGGAGACCTGTTGCTCCGGCTTGCTGTGTTTATGGGGGAGGGCACATGCGCCAAAACGGATCCAACTTAAACGGGCGTTCGGGCGCGCGTCCGACGGCGCGCCGCGACCTGGGGCAGCTGCCCAGCGGTCAGCGCAAGCGTCACCGTAAGCCCGGCGCGATGTATCTCAACCATAGCCGCGGCTTTAGCGACCGCAGTGCTCGCATCGGCAACGGCCGTACGTCCCGTCGTTCGTCTCGCCTGCCCTATGCGCTCATCGCCGTGGGTTGCGCGCTCGTGCTGTTTATCGCTGCCGTCGTGGGCTACGTCAACCGCAGTGTGGATGTGGAGCTCAACGGCCAGAAGACCGCGGTACGTGTGGGCTCTACGCTGCAGAATCTCATCGACGACCAGGAGTTGACTGACACCTACGACGCAGGCGACCTGCTGGCCGTCGATGATAGCGTGCTCAAGCGCCATGGGGGCGAAAAGCTGTCGGTGAAGGTCGACGGCAAGCGCGTGAAGCAGGGCAAATGGGATAGCCGCGAACTTGAGGGCGGCGAGAAAGTGACGGTCAAGGATGGCCGTAACACCTACGAGAAGCACGAGGTTCAGGCTGCGGTTATCGAGCCCAAGCTCAAGGTCGAGGGTACGGGCGCTATCGAGTATGTGCAGACATGGGGTGTCCAGGGCCGATCCGAGGTGTGGGTTGGTGAGCAGTCGGGCAAGACGCAGGACCGCGGCGAGGTTGTGCCCGCCACCGATTGCGTCGTTGCGTGCGCCAGCGTGGCGCCCAAGGGCAACAAAAAGTACGTGGCGCTGACGTTTGACGAGGGTCCGAGCAGCGCTACCAAGCAGATCTTGCAGGTGCTCAAGGAAAAGGGCGTCACCGCGACGTTCTTCCTTTCGGGCGATGCGTCCGAGGCCTCGCCTGCCACGGCCAAGGCGATTGTCGATGCCGGGTGCGAGATCGGATCCAACAGCTACAGCGACGATTCGCTCAAGGGCCAGGACCGTGAGGCGGTACGCGAACAGATCACGAAAGGCACCGATGCGATTAAGTCGGCGACCGGCGTGAAGACGATGCTGCTGCGTGCTCCCTATGCTGCCTTTGACGAGCAAAACTGGATTGATGCGATGGATCTGGTCTCCGCCGTGGTCTCGTGGAATATTGACTCGGGCGACTGGCTGCTCAACGGTGCCGACGAGCAGGTCTCGACGGTGCTCGATTCGGTGACGCCGGGCAATATCGTGCTGCTCACCGATAGAGACGAATGCGCCGAGCAGACGCTCGAGGCGCTGCCGCAGATTATCGACGGCCTCATTGCCGACGGCTACAAGATCGTGACGCTCAGCGACCTGGTCAAGACGGACACGTCGCTGAGCAAAAAGCTCACCTCGCTGACGAAGGTCACCATGCCCAAGGATGCCGTGTTCCCCCAACTTGCCGAGGACAACGACACCACAGAGTAGTTATTGGGTAGTCATTTAAGAACGTCCCCAATGACTATGTCACGGATGCGTCAGCGTTTGGTATGCCTGCAATGTGCAGCGCATAAATTCGATGCCGCAGGGCGATGCTGATGCTATAGTTACTGCGGTTAATGAGGGTCAAGAGAAAGGTTACAGGTGAAATCCAAACCTCGACCATACAGTCGATGACCCCATGCGGGTGCTTTCTGCGCATGCACGGGGTGTAAGCGTCGAGCGGCGTACCGCCCGCGCATGCGTATACATATCCAGAAGCCCCCGGACGCCGCACGCGCGGCCGCGTCCGGAGGAATAATGATGGGGAGCACCATTGAATTATCTGAGTGAGATGCTCAAATTGCCGGTCTTGGACGTCGATGGCGAAAAGCTCGGCGTTGTGAACGATTTTGGCATTGCTACCGGCGAAGTTTTTCCACACGTGACGTCGCTCGCGTTCCGCGGCCCCGGCAAGACGCCGTTTATGATCAGCTGGCGCAAATGGGTCGACCGTATCGACGAGACGGGTGTACACCTTAAGACGTCGGCCACCGAAATCCGTTTTTCGTACCTGCAGCCGACCGAACTCCTGCTTGCCCGCGACGTGCTCAACAAGCAGATTGTCGACACGCAGGGCATGAAGGTCGTGCGCGTAAACGACATCAAGTTTTCCATGTCGGGCGAAAACCAGCTGCGCCTGCTGGGCGCCGAGGTCGGTGCCCGCGGTCTGCTACGCGCCATCAGCCCCGCGCTCGAGCATATCGTCGAAGGCTTTATGAAGCACCTGGGTAAGCCGCTCAGTGAGGACATCATCGCTTGGTCCTACATGGACCTGCTCGATCGCTCGACTAAGAACATCCAGCTTTCGGTGTCGCACAAGACGCTCGGCGAGCTGCATCCTGCCGACATCGCCGACATTATCGAGCAGCTCGACCCGCGCCTACGCGCGCAGGTGTTTGCGCAGCTCGATACCGCCCAGGCCGCCGAGGCCATCTCGGAGTTCGATGACGACGAGCTTATGACCGAGATGCTCGAGGGCCTGTCCGACACCGACGCATCGTCGATGCTAGCCATGATGGACCCGGACGACGCCGCCGATTTGATCGACGAGCTCGATTACGAGAAGGCCGAGAAGCTCCTGCGCCTGATGGGCGTCAAGGAAGAGAAAGCGATTCGTAACCTGCTGGGGTATGAGGACAACACCGCCGGCCGCATCATGACCTCGGAGTTTGTCTCCCTGCCCGCCACGGCAACGGTCGGTGACGCCATCGAGGCGATTCGCGAGCTCGACGAGGACTTCGAGAGCGTCTACTACGTCTATACCGAGGATCCGAGCGGCATGCTGACCGGCGTGCTTTCGCTGCGCACGCTGATCGTAGCCGACCGCGACGCCACGCTGGGTCAGCTGGCCTATCGCGACCTGGTCTATGTGTCGCCTGACGAGGACCAGGAAGACGTGACGGACGAGATGACCAAGTATGACCTGGTCGCTATCCCCGTCTGCGACGAGAACCGTCATATCCTGGGTATCGTAACCTTCGACGACGCCATGGACGTTATCGCCGAGGAGCATCAGGAGGACCTGCAGATCGCCGGTGTCGGCTCGGGCGATAGCGCGTCGGACGACTCGACGAACGTTCTCAGCTGGTTCGTGCATCGCCAGTACTGGGTTGTTGTATGGGGCATCGCGTCGTGCATCATGGCGACCGTGCTGGGGACGGCGCTCGGCTCCGCGCATCTGGTGGTGTTCCCCATGTGCGCCATGCCGCTCGTGCTGCTGGCGGCCTCGCGCATGGTGTCGTTCGTCAAGAACTACTTCCTGGAGTATGACGGTCACGACGACGAGCCCAAGCCGTATCTGGGGTTCTTCTTCCAGAGCACGGGCATGGGCCTGATTCTGTCACTCGTGACCTACCTGTGCGCCCAGCTGGTGCGCACCGCTGCGTTCCTCGATGCGCCCATGTTTGAGGAGCAGCTCTTTACCGGGTGCTTTAATATCGCTGCCATTATTTGCCTGGTTGGCAACATGAGCGCCGTGATTTACCTGATGGTGCTGTTCTGGCGTGACGAGCATGACCTCAACACGTCGGGCACCGCCATGAACGTTATTGCCGTCATGATCTCGTGTGTGGCGTATTGCATCGCCGCGGTGCTGCTCGCCATGTCAGTCATGGGCTAGGTGGTCGCGTGCAAAATACCAAGCAAAAGTCGGGCACCAAGCAAAAGCTGACCATCGCGGCCATCTTTGGCGCTATGGGTCCCGGTCTGCTGGCGGCGCTTTCGGGCAATGACGCCGGCGGCATTGCAACGTATTCCAGCGCGGGCGCCAGCTATGGCTATAAGATGCTCTGGATGCTTCCCGTCATGACTGTGCTGCTCATCGTGACGCAGGAGACCGCGGCGCGCTGCGGCTGCGTCACGGGCAAGGGCCTGGCATCGCTCATTCGCGAGCGCTTTGGCGTGCGCAAGAGTGTACTTGCTATGGCGGCGCTGTTGATCGCCAACACGGCTGTGACCATTTCGGAGTTTGCGGGCATCGCCAGCGGCCTTGCTCTTTTTGGCGTGCCGGCGAGCATCTCGGTGCCGTTGGTGGCGCTGCTGGTGTGGATGCTTACCATGTCGGGTAGTTTCCAGCGCATCGAGAAGATTCTGCTGCTGGTGAGCTGCGTGTTCGTGACCTACATCGTCGCCGCGTTTATGGCCGGCCCCAACTGGGGTGAGGTCGCGGTCGACCTGGTCGTGCCTAACATTCAAAATGACCCCAGCTACGTGTCGCTCGTGGTCGCAACGATCGGTACCACCATCGCGCCATGGATGATTTTCTTGGCGCAGAACAACGTGGTCGATAAGAACGCGGGCGAGGACGATATCGTGCTGCAGCGCATCGATACCGTGAGCGGCTCGCTTGCCGCCGATGTCATTGCCGGCTTTATTATCATCACGACCGGTACGGTGTTGTTCCCGGCGGGTATTCAGATTAGCGATGCTGCCGATGCTGCCCGCGCGCTGGAGCCTATTGCGGGTCAGTGGTCTACGGTACTGTTTGCCTCGGGCCTGGTCGCGGCGAGCTTCTTGGCTGCCTGCGTGCTGCCGGGCGTTACGTCGAGCGCTATCTGCGAGGCATTTGGCTGGGAGCGCGGTGCCGACCGCAGCTGGGACGAGGCCCCGGTCTATCGCGGCATCATTACGGCCATCATCGGTATCTCTGCCGTGCTGGTGCTTATGCCCGGCGTCGATCTGTTCCAGATTATGATGACCTCGCAGGTCATCAATGGCGTGCTACTGCCCGTGGTTCTGGTGTTCCAGGTGGTTATCGCCGCCGACCGTCACATTATGGGTGCCAACCGCAACGGCCGCGTGTGGAACGTGCTCACGTGGGCGACCATTGGTGTGATTACGGTGCTGACGGTTGTTATGTTTGTCCTGCAAGCGATGGGCTACAGCGCTTAGCGCCTCTTTTGGACTCCAAACAGGCCGCTGCGATGGACTGCGGCCTGTTTTTTGCCCGCAATAGGGCGTTAGTTATATGGCAGTGGACAAAAAATGCCAAATATGAGTACTGTTGCCTTGCCGATAGCATTTACGACCAAGAAAATAATGAACATAGCTAAGAATCTGTTCATTAAAAGCGGGTCTCCAAGTCCTAAGTCGGCTATTCTGGTCAACTGGAAGGGTCGCGCGCTACCGCATGAGCGCCATTTTGGGTGGTTTTGCCTGCTACTAAAATGGTAACAGTACTCATATTTGCCACTTTTTGTCCATGACCTCTTGGAGTCGGCTCGAAAAGAGTGATTTTGGGTTGTTTGCTGCGGGTGTGGGCTTGGAAACAACGCTCGGGGTGGCGAGGTACTCAGAATTCGGTCGCAAGGAGGGCGTTCCTCGGCTGTGTCAGGAGTGTCCCTAGGTGCCGGCACATAAGGAACGTCCCTAACTGCCGGAGGGGGTGCCTGCCGTGGCAGGCACCCCCTCCGGATGTGGGAAGTTTGCGCTGCAGGTTACTTGTCGGTGCCCAGCTTGTGCGGCTTGAGAGCGAGCGCATTGACGAGCGCGTCGGTGGCAGACTTGACGGCCGCCGGCTGCGGATCGTTGACGTGATCCTCGGGATGCACGGGCAGGTCCTTCTTGACTGCATCGTGGATCAAGTTGAGGTACTCAGTCACGCCAGTGGTCGACAGGTGCGTGCCATCGCCATCGAACAGGTCGTTGCGATTGGCACTGTATCCGTACCAGTCGACAACGCGCACGTTCTTGTAGCGCGTGGCGGCGTTGGCGATGGCCTGGTTGGTAGAGTCAACCCACGGCTGCGGGCTGCGCGTGTTCACAAACACCACAATACGCTTATCTCCTGCATCGGCCATGATGGCGTCGATCTGGTCGTCGGTTACCAAGCCATTGGTTCCCAGCGCAAAGACCACGATCTTGCCGGCAAGGTTCTGCTGGATATAGCCCTCAAATGTCGCGCGGCCCGCATCAAACTGGCGGCCCTTTTCGGCATCGATATGGCTGTCCGGGAACACGCCGTCAAAGGAATCAACGGCGCGCAGCGACACGGAGTCGCCAATCATCAGCAGGTCGTAGGATCCGTCGGGGAAGCCGTCGTTGTCCTTGTCGGTGTCGTCGGCCGCCTGCTGGTCGGTGGGCGCGGTGTTTTTGGCTTCCTTGTTCAGAACTTCGGCGCCCTCGCCGCTCAGCGCAGACGTCTCGGGCACAAAGACCAGGCCGCCCAGTGCAACGACCAGCACGACAGCGCAGACTGCGCAGACAGGGACGTGCGCGCGTGCCCAGTTGGCGGGCGTGGTGGTGCCATCACGGAACTCGGCGACGGTGCGGCCGAAGGCGCCCTTCCTAAACGGCGTTTCGATAAAGCGATAGGAGCACTCGGCTACGGCGACCACCAGCAGCACCTGCAAAATGTACTGCCACCACGGCGTATCGTTGATGTTGGCGACCGGGTTCATGAGCAACAGCAGCGGATAGTGCCACAGGTAGATGCTGTACGAGCGCTTGCCAACCCACACGAGCGGTTCGGCGGACAGTGCGCGGGCAACCATTCCCTGGGGCTGCACGCAGGCCGCGATGACCATGAGCGTGAGGATGGAGCATAGCAGCGTGCCGCCGCGATACTGGAACGCGGTGTAGCCGTTGGTGAGCGCGACCATGGCGGCAAGGCCAACCAGACCCACGACGCCCAACACATCGATGGATGCGGGCGAGGACCAAAAGCGCACGAGGGCGCTCGGCTGTGCCGGGACGGTCTCGGCTGCGTTGTCGGCCTTCTCGCCAGGCTCGCCCTCGGCGTTCTTGCCGTGCTTGGCGGCGCCAGCCAGGCGATTGAGCCCCAAACGATGAGCGAGACGCACCGGCGCCAGGTCGCGATCGGGGATAAAGGCCATCCAGGCGCCCAGCAGCAGCGAGAAGACGCGGGTGTCGGTGCCGTAGTACACGCGGCTGGGGTCGGCGGCAGGGTTGTAGAGCACCATCATGGCAAGGGCGGATACCGTTGCGAGTCCCAGGACCACACGGCGCGTGTTGGGTTTGCTCACATGCATGGACACCATGGCAAACAGCAGCGGTGGCCAAACCAGGTAGAATTGTTCCTCGATGGCGAGCGACCAAAAGTGCGTAAGCGGCGAGGGGTCGCCCAGGGCGTTGAAGTACGAGACGTCCTGCATAATCTGCCACCAGTTGTTAAAGAACAGCAGCGACGGCAGAATGTCGGGACGCATCTTGGTGAGCATCACGTGGTTGAAGACGGTGCACAGCGCACAGGTTACAACCACAACGGTCACCACGGCGGGGACCAGGCGACGGATGCGGCGAATCCAGAAGCTCTTAAGGTCGATGCGGCCGGTCTTAGCGACTTCGTTGAGCAGCAAGCGCGTGATCAGATAGCCCGAAAGCACAAAGAAGATCGTGACGCCAAGCAGGCCGCCCTGAGCCCACGTGAGGTTGAGGTGATAGAGCACCACCGCGACGACGGCAAGCGTGCGCAGGCCGTCGAGGGCAGGGATGTAGCGAGATTTGGGGCGAGCAGGCGTCTGCTCCGCGGCGGGAGTGTTGGCGCGGCCCGCGTTGTTGGCAGAAGCGCGATGGGGGCTCGCGGTGCGTCGCGGCTCGTTGGCACGGCGCTCGCCCTTCACGCGTTCGTGCGGCGCCGGCTCGTTGCCCGTGCGGCGTCGACCGCGCGAGCCCGATTGCGAGAATTGTTCCATAAAACATCATCCAATGACGAGAATAATCAGCACGTATTCATTGTAGCTGCCTGCCCCTGTGAATGCTTGCTGCTGGCGCAACCTCAAGGGTGCGTTCACATCAAAGTGAACTAAAGTTATAGAGGTGCGAGAGCGCACGATCGACGCCGACGGTGGGCGTAAGGCCTGCAGACGAGGAGGTTTCCATGGCGGATCACAGCATCGTTGCGGTGTTCGGCAGCATGAACATGGACCTTTCGGTGGCGTGCGAGCGCATGCCGCGCGCGGGCGAGACCGTCGGTGGCAGCGGTTTTATTACCAATGCCGGCGGTAAGGGTGCCAACCAGGCCGTCGCCGCCGCGCGCATGGGTGCGCACACGTGCATGATTGGCGCTGTTGGGCGCGATACCTTTGGCGATGTGCTCGTGGCGGGGCTTCAGGATGCCGGCGTGGGCGTTGAGTTTGTGGCGCGGCGCGACGACGTGGAGACCGGTACCGCGACTATCATTCGCTGTGAGAGCGACAACCGCATCGTGCTGTCGCCGGGTGCCAACCATGCGCTTACAGGCGATGATGTGGCCTGTGCGTTGCGCTATCTGGTGGCCGACGAGCTCGACGGCGATGCCAGCGAGATTGCCCCGGCTGCCGGAAGCGTCTTTATCGCCCAGGGCGAATGTGACCTTGTGGCGACGGCCGAGGCGCTTGTTTGCGCTCACGAGCTGGGGTTCTATACGGTCTTTAATCCAGCGCCCGCCTGCGAGCTGCCTGCGGAGGTCTGGCCTGCGGTCGACCTGGTCTGCCCCAACGAGACCGAGTGCCAGGTGCTGACGGGCATTCTGCCCACAGATGATGCGAGCTGCGTCGCCGCGCTCAATGCGCTGCTCGATAAGGGCGCCGGGGCTGCGGTCATCACGCTGGGCGGCGCCGGCTCGGTTACGCTCGGCGATGGCGGTGAGCCGCTGCGCATGCCGGCGCTTTCGAGCGTGGTGGTCGATACGACGGCCGCGGGCGACACATTTATTGGCGCGCTTGCTGCAGCTCGTCTGGAGGGCCTGCCGCTCTTTGAGTGCATGGCCGCGGGTGCTCGCGCCTCGGCAGTGACGGTGTCGCGCCTGGGCGCTCAGCAATCAATTCCCACGCGTACGGAAGTCGAGCACAAGTTTGGTTTAGACGGTTTGGATGTAGACGGAGAAGCGGAGTAGAACAATGGCAACCAAGAAGCTGATCCTTGATCTGGATATGGGTGTGGATGATGCGATGGCGCTCGCCTATGCCATCGCAAGCCCCGAGGTGGAGCTCGTCGGCATCACCACGTGCTTTGGTAACGTGCGCGTCGAGCAGTCGGCGCACAACTGCTTGGCGGTGCTCGACCTGTTGGGTCGTCCCGAGGTGCCGGTGTACCTGGGCGCCGATCGTCCCATGAAGGCGACCGAACCCTACACGCCGCCGGCGTCCACCACGCTTATCCACGGCAAGAACGGTATTGGCGGCGCAAGCGTGCCCGCCTCGCCGTACGAGCCAGTGGGCGCGACGTCGGCCGATGGCAATGCGGCGGTCGATTACCTGATTGATGCCGCGCGTACCTATGGTCCCGATCTGGTCTACGTTGCGACCGGCCCGCTCACCAATCTGGCGCTTGCCCTGGAGCGCGATGCGGCGGCGATGATGTCCATCGGCCGCGTGGTCGTGATGGGCGGTGCGCTTACCGTGCCCGGCAACGTGAGCGCGGGCGCCGAGGCCAACATGGCGAGCGACCCCGAGGCAGCCGACGCGGTGCTGCGCTCGGGCCGTAAGCTCACCATGGTGGGCCTGGACGTGACGCATCGCGTGGTGCTCACGCGCCGCGACATTGCCGGCTGGACGGGTTCGGGAACCATGGCCGGCTGCGCATTTGCGAGCATGGTCGAGCACTATATCGGTTCGTACGAAATGAACGCGCCCTACCTGGGCGGCTGCGCCCTGCACGATCCGCTGGCGGTTGCCGTGGCGATTGATCCCACGCTCGTGGGTGCGCTCGGCTGCAATCTTCGTGTCGACCTGCTGGGCGAGTACCGCGGCCGCACTATCTGTGACGAGCACCGTCTGTCCGATCCGGATAAGAGCGCGCTCGTGGCGCTCACCGTGGACGCCCCGCGCTTCCTGTCCGAGTTCAAGGCCCGTATGGCTCGTGTCCTGGGCTAAATGATTTTCACGCCCCGTCCCATGTAGTCAATTTGGGACGGGCTTTTTTAGCTACCGAGTAAATACGCCCGTTGGGGGAATAGTCGCGTCGCTTCGCTTGACAACAGGCTAAACTAGCTATTAAACATTTACTATTCTGTTTAGATTGAATTTGCGGTCGTTTAGTTGTCGAGTCACGGGGCGGTCAGGCCACGATGCTCCGCCACGACCGTTGCTAGGGGGAACAATGGCCAAAGCAAGTGTTCGCGAGATCAGCCGCATCACCGGTTTTTCGCCCGCAACCGTGTCCAACGCGCTCAACCGCAAGCGCAGCGTGAGCGAGGAGACCGCCAAAGTCATCCTGGAGTGCGCGCAGTCGCTCGGCTATCAGCAGTCGACGCAGCTCGAGAGCATCCAGTTTGTGCTCGCGCGCAAGACGGGCGCCATCCTGGACGAGAGCACCTTCCACCCCGCGGTCATCGAGGGCGTGGAGCGCCAGGCGCGTCGCCACGGCATGAGCACGAGCTTTGTCTCGCTCGACTTTAGCGACCTAGACGCCGTGCGTCCGCAGGTCGAGGGCCTGATTGCCGATCCGGCCGCCGCTATTGTACTAATGGGTACGGAGTTGGGCGAGGAGGACTACGCCCTGTTCGCTAACGCCGCCGCCCACCTGATTGTGCTCGATGGCTGGAGCGACCGCCAGTACTTTGATGCCGTGGTCATTGCCAATACCGATTCGGTGCTGCGTGCCGTGGACTACCTTATCGAGAAAGGTCACAAGCAAATCGGCTATCTGGCGGGCGACCTTCGTATCCGCAACTTTAAGGACCGCGAGCGCGGCTATCGCCAAGCGCTTGAGGATGCGGACCTCGAGGCCAATCCGGCATGGCGCGTCACGCTGGGCACCACGCTCGAGGGCGCTTATCGCGACATGGGCGCGTGGCTCGACAATGCCTCGCACGACGACCTGCCGACGGCTTTCTTTGCCGAGAACGACGTGCTCGCCGTGGGTGCCATGCGCGCGTTCAACGAGCACGGCATTTGCGTGCCCGAGGATGTCTCGATCATCGGCTTTGACGACCTATCTCTGGGCGCTTTTTCCAACCCGCCGCTCACCACGGTGCATGTTCCCAAGCACGAGGTGGGTGAGATCGCGGTGCGCCGCCTGGTGGGCAACATCCGCAATCCCAAGAGCTACACCTGCAAAACGGCCGTGTCGACCTATTTTGTCGAGCGCCAGAGCGTGCGCGAAATCTAGGCGGAGACGGCATTGCCTGCAGCGTGCCAAAGCTCGCTAGGGCAGTTAACATAGTGCCATTCAGAAGAGGATCCTTCGGGGTCCTCTTTTTGTTTCCCTTGTATGTTCAGATTGTTTACATACCGTTTAGGCTGATTTCTCTACCGTCTACGGGTATTTCGCGCTAAACTTCTAAACAGAAGAGTAAAACATTTAGTAAACAGAACAAAACGAAACATGCGTCTGTTTACTGAACATGTGACTAGGGGAGGACGTACATGGATAAGATCAAGCTCGGTTTTGTGCCCACGCGCCGTAGCATCTTTAGCGCGCCGGACGCGATCAAGTATCGCGGCCTTACGGCTGATCGCCTGCGCGAGATCGGCGTCGAGATTGTGGATATCGACGACATCAACGACGAGGGCCTGCTGTTCGACGACAGCCATATCGCGCCTATCGTCGAGAAGTTCCGCGCCGAGGGCGTCGACGGCATCATGCTCTGCCACGCCAACTTTGGTACCGAGTATGTCTGCGCCCGCCTTGCCCGCGAGCTCGGCTTGCCCGTGCTGCTGTGGGGTCCGCGCGACGAGCGCCCCGAGCCCGACGGCACCCGTCTGCGCGATAGCCAGTGCGGCCTGTTCGCCACCGGCAAGGTCCTGCGTCGCTTCCAGGTTCCCTTCACCTACATGACCAACTGCCGTCTGACCGATCCCGAGTTCGAGCGCGGTGTCTGGGACTTTTTGGCCGTGTGCAACGTGGTCAAGACTTTCAAGCACACTCGCATCCTGCAGATGGCCACCCGTCCGTTCGATTTCTGGTCCACCATGTGCAACGAGGGCGAGCTGCTCGAGAAGTTCAACATCCAGCTTTCGCCCATCCCCATGACCGAGCTTGTCCAGGCCGTGCGCGACGCCCAGGCTGACGAGCAGGCCATGGCAACCATGCTCGCTCACATTGGTGACAGCTTTGAGATCTGCATCCCCGAAGACAAGGTTCCTGCGGTCGCAGGACTCGCCATTGCCATGAAGCGCCTGGTCGAGAAGTACGGCTGCAACGCCGGCGCCATCCAGTGCTGGAACGCCCTGCAGGACGAGTTGGGCATTATGCCCTGCGCCGCCAACGCAATCCTCAACGAGATGGGCATCCCCATCGTCTGCGAGACCGACATCCATGGCGCTATCACCGCGCTGATGGTCGAGGCCGCCGACCTGGGCCGTCACCGCGGCATGTTCGCCGACTGGACCGTGCGTCATCCCGATAACGAGAACGGCGAGCTGCTGCAGCACTGCGGCCCCTGGCCCTGCAGCTGCGCGGCCGTCAAGCCCAAGCTCACCTATCCGCTGGCCTTCGATCACCCCGGCGCGCTGACGGCCGAGGCCAAGCACGGCGACCTCACCCTTGCCCGCTTTGACGGCGACAACGGCGAGTACTCGCTGCTGCTGGGCAACGCCCGCGGCATCGACGGCCCGGCCGGCATGGGCACCTACCTGTGGGTCGAGGTCGACAACCTCAAGCGCCTCGAGGCCAAGATCGTCGAGGGTCCCTACATCCACCACTGCGTCGCCATTCACGCCAACGTGGTGCCGGTGCTCTACGAGGCGTGCAAGTACATCGGCATTGTCCCCGACCTGTACGACCCCATCGAAGAAGACGTCAAAGCTTACCTGCGAGGAGAGTAGAAATGGCAACTATCGAAGAGCTTGAGTCCCTGCGTTGGGACCTTCGACGCGATTGCGTCGATATCATCATGGCTGGCGCTGGCGGGCACATCGGCGGCGACATGTCGGTCATCGATGCGCTGATGACCCTCTATGCCAACCACCTCAACATTTCTCCCGAGACCGTCGACGATCCCAACCGCGATCGCTTCGTACTCTCCAAGGGCCACGCCATGGAGGCCTACTACGCGGTGCTCTGCCACGAGGGCTATCTGGACCTCGACGACGTCAAGGCCCGCTTCTCTAAGTTCGGCAGCCCCTACATCGGCCACCCCAACAACAAGCTCAAGGGCATCGAGATGAACTCGGGCTCGCTGGGTCATGGCCTGCCCGTGGCCGTCGGGATGGCGCTTGCCGGCAAGATGGATGGCCGCGACTACCGCGTCTACACCATCATGGGCGACGGCGAGCTTGCCGAGGGCTCGGTCTGGGAGGGCGCCATGAGCGGCGGCAACTACCAGCTCGATAACCTGTGCGCGCTCGTGGACCGCAACCGCCTGCAGATCAGCGGCAGCACCGAGGACGTCATGAAGCAGGATTCGCAGGAGGAGCGCTGGGCCGCCTTCGGTTGGAACGTGCTGTCCATTCCGGGCAACGACGTCCAGGCCATCGACGCCGCGCTGACGCTGGCCGCCGAGACCAAGGGTAAGCCCACGGTCATCATCCTCAACACAGTGAAGGGCTACGGCTCGCCGGTTATGGAGGACAAGGCCGCCTGGCATCATCACCTGCCCAACGATGAGGAATATGCCCAGATCATCGCCGATTTCGCTGCCCATAAGGAGGCCATCAATGGCTAACAAGATCGCCAACCGCAAGGCTATCTGCGACACGCTGCTCGAGGCCGCCGCAACCGATAAAGACATCGTCGTCCTGTGCTCCGACTCCCGCGGCTCTGCATCGCTCACGCCGTTCTTTGACCAGTATCCCCAGCAGTCCGTTGAGGTCGGCATTGCCGAGCAGGACCTGGTGAGCATCGCCGCCGGCATGGCCTCGTGCGGCAAGAAGGCCTGGGCCGCCTCGCCGGCGTCCTTTGTGACCACGCGCTCGTATGAGCAGTGCAAGGTCGACGTTTCGTACTCCAACACCAACGTCAAGCTCATCGGCATCTCGGGCGGCGTGTCCTACGGCGCCTTAGGCATGAGCCATCACTCCGCGCAGGATATCGCCGCCATGAGCGCGATTCCCAACATGCGCGTGTATCTGCCGAGCGATCGCTTCCAGACCGCCGAGCTCGTGCGTGCCCTGGTCGCCGACAACAAGCCGGCCTACATCCGCGTGGGCCGCAACCCGGTGGAGGACGTGTACACTGAGGACGAGTGCCCGTTCCAGATGGATCGCGCCACCTGGGTGCGCCGCGGCACCGATGTGACGATTGTCGCTACCGGTGAGATGGTCCGCCACGCCGTGGACGCCGCCGATCTGCTGGCCGAGCAGGGCATCTCGGCGACGGTGCTCGATATGTACTGCGTCAAACCGCTCGATGCCGAGGCCGTGATCGAGGCCGCCGGTGCCACGCGCGCCGTCGTGACCGTCGAGGAGCACAGTCCCTTCGGCGGCCTGGGTTCCATGGTCGCGCAGGTCGTGGGTGAGCACTGCCCGCGTCCGGTCAAGTGCCTCTCCCTGCCCGATGCGCCGGTCATCACCGGCACGAGCCCCGAGGTCTTCGCGCACTACGGCCTGACGGGCGAGGGAATCGCCAAGACGGTCGCCGAGGTCCTTCCCGCAGAGTAATTGGTGCATCGGGGACAGGTTTGCACCAATCCTTTTAGGTTGAATTCTGAGCAGGCCGGCTGCGCTCTCATGAGCCGGTCGGCCACTCGCTCCTTGTCCGTCGGGTTTTAGTTTTGAATCGACGGGGGAGACAGGAGAGTACATGAGCAAATACATCATCGGAATCGATCAGTCCACACAGGGTACTAAGGCGCTGCTGGTGGACGAGGGCGGCCATCTGATCCATCGCGCCGACCGCTCACATCGCCAGATTGTCAACGAGGCCGGCTGGGTGAGCCACGACCCGGCCGAGATCGCCGCCAACGTGCTGGCTGTGGCACGCACCGTGGTGGAGGAGACCGGGGTCGATCCGGCAGACATCGCCGGCGTTGGCATTTCCAACCAGCGCGAGACCACCGTTGCCTGGAGCCGCACGACGGGCGAGCCGCTGTGCGATGCCGTGGTGTGGCAGTGCGCCCGCGCCCGCGAGCTGTGCGACGAGCTGGCTGCGCGCGAAGGCGTGGCCGAGCTGGTGCGTGACACGACGGGTCTGGTGCTCTCGCCCTACTATCCGGCGGGCAAGATGGCCTGGATCCTCGCGAACGTTCCCGCGGCTGCCGAGGCCGCGGCGGCGGGCGAGCTGTGCCTGGGCACCATCGATGCCTGGGTGGTCTGGACGCTCACGGGCGGCGCGGAGTTCCGCTGCGACTGGTCCAATGCCAGCCGCACGCAGCTTTTTGACCTGCGCCGTGGCTGCTGGAGCGAGCCGGTGTGCGAGGCCTTTGATGTCAATCCGGCGTGCCTGCCGCAGGTGACCGATTCCGATGGCCTGTTCGGTACAACGGACCTGGGCGGCTTTTTGCCGGCGCCCGTGCCCATCCACGGCGTGCTCGGCGACAGCCATGCCGCCTTGTTTGCCCAGGGCTGCCATAGCCGCGGCATGGCCAAGGCGACCTATGGCACCGGCAGCTCGGTCATGATGAACGTCGGCGACGAGTTTGTCGCCAGCTCGCACGGGCTTTCGAGCTCGCTTGCGTGGCGTATGGACGGTGTGACCGAGTATGTTCTCGAGGGCAACGTGAGCTACGCCGGCGCCGTCAAGACGTGGCTGCGCGACGACCTGGAGCTCATCAACAATCCCGAGGAAGTCACCGACCTGTGCTACGCCGCCAATCCGGCGAGCCGCGTCTACTTTGTGCCGGCGTTCACTGGCCTGGGCGCGCCGCACTGGGCGAGCGATGCCGAGGGCTGCGTCTTTGGCATGACGCGCACCACGGGCCGTGCGGAGTTCGTAAAGGCCGCCGACGAGTCGATCGCCTATCAGATCTTCGACGTGATCGATGCGATGGTCGAGGATTCGGGCGCGGCACTGGCCGAGCTTCGTGTTGACGGCGGTCCCACGCGCGACGCGTACCTGATGCAGTTTGAGAGCGACCTGGTCGGCTCGCCCATCCGCATTGCGAGCAACGACGAGATGAGCGGTCTGGGTGCGGCTTGGGCCTGCGGCATTGCGCTGGGCATGTACACGCGCGATGTCGTTGACGTCTACGGCGCCCGCGGCATCGTGGAGCCTGCCATGCCTGCCGACGAGCGAGCCAAAAAGATCGCCGGCTGGCGTCACGCCGTCGACGCGACCATCGCCTACACTGCCTAGGCGGCTGCGCGGCGCCCGCAGGCTATTCCCGGGTAGCTCATTTGGGACGGGGCTTTTTTGACTGGTATGATTAGTGCGACCATTCCAGCCAGCTAAAAGGGCCCCGTCCCAATTTGACTATCGAGAGGATCTGCCATGGAGCGCATCGCCAGCTTTTCCGTTGATCATCTGCTGCTTGAGCCCGGCGTGTATGTGAGCCGCATCGACCGCGATCCGGCGACCGGTGCCGCCGTCACCACGTTTGACCTGCGCCTGACCACGCCCAACAAGGAGCCGGTCATGAACACGGCCGAGTGCCACACCATCGAGCACCTGGGCGCGACGTTCCTTCGCAATCATGCCGAGTGGTCGAGCCGCATTGTCTACTTTGGCCCCATGGGCTGCCGCACGGGCTTTTACCTCGTCGTTTTTGGTGAGCTGACGAGTGAGGAGATTCTGCCACTCGTGCGTGAGCTGTTCGAGTTTGTCGCCGGCTTTGAGGGCGATGTCCCCGGTGCCGCTCCCGAGGAGTGCGGTAACTACCTGGACCAGAACCTTCCCATGGCGAACTGGCTCGCGCGCCGTTACCTCAACCGCGACCTGGCCGATATCGACGAGAAGCACCTGCACTATCAGCAGGCGTAAGGGCTTTATCGCCCAAAACGCGCGCATTGGGCGCCTTCGCTTATGCGGGGGCGCCTTTTTGTTGATTGGTCGGGACGAGCGTTCAAAATCGCTCATGTTTGTTCTAGAATGTTCGTATAGTCACATTTACGAACAGGAGTGAACATGCATATCTACTCTGTCAACGATTCCGAATTCAAATCCTATGGCAACGTTTGGGATGACGTTCCGTCCGAGCTCACGTCGCCCGTGCTCGAGGCGCTCTCTGCCACGCCCATTCCCGAGGGCAGCAAATACGTAGCAAGTGCGCCGGAGCTCGAGGGCGTCAAGGATGCCGATAAACTGGGCTTTCTCATGTTTGGCGGCCGTCCCTTCCAGCTCGGTTGGTGCAACGGCCACAACACGCGTCTCAACTGCCTGGAGTACCACCGTGCGAGCGAGTTCAACCTGGGGGCGCGCGACTTTATCCTGCTCGTGGCGCATCGCTGGGAGATCGAGGACGGCAAGCTCGACACCGCATGCGTCAAGGCGTTCCGCGTGCCGGCGGGCAAGGTTGTCGAGGTTTTCAACACCACGCTCCACTATACGCCCTGCATGGTCGACGACGGCGGCTTCCAGGTGATGGTGGCGCTGCCGGCGGGCACCAACGGCCCGCGCCCCGAGGCTGCAGCCGACATGCCTGCCGCCGGTGACAGTTACTGCTACTGGAAGGCCGACAAGTGGGTTCTCTGCCACGCCGACAGCCCCAAGGCAGCTGAAGGCGGCTACGTAGGCCTCATCGGCAAAAATCTCGGCATCGCCTGCGATTAGAATCTTCCGTCTCAATCTGTAACACCTAGCGGGCTAAATCGTCTCTACCTGTTACAGATCGAGACAAATTGTAGGGGATAGAACGAACAATCTCGATCTGTAACACCAAGCCCGGTTTTGGCGGCCTACCTGTTACAGATCGAGACAAACGGGCCCAAACCATCACAAAGGTGCCTGTCCCCTTTGTGGCGGCTTGGGCGGGCAGGTATCAAAAAGTGTCAGACGGGGGCGGCTGCCGGGCGTCTGTGCGCGAAAAGAAGTGCCGACCTGCGCCGTTGCCGTTGAGTAGCGCGCTACTTACGGGGATACTGAAGCCACGACAAACTTCGACTGCCCGATTCACCTCATCAAGGAGTACGGCGGCTGGCGCAACCGCAAGCTCATCGACTTCTACAAGAACCTCGCGACCACGATCTTCACCCGCTACAAGGGCCTGGTGAAGTACTGGCTCACCTTTAACGAGATCAATATGATCTCGCACCTGCCGTTTATGGGTGCCGGCCTGGTCTTTGAGGAGGGCGAGAACAAGGAAGCCGTCGAGTACCTGGCCGCCCACAACGAGCTCGTCGCCAGCGCTTGGGCAACCAAGATCGCCCACGAGATCGACCCCGAGGTCAAGATCGGCTGCATGCTCGCCGCGGGCACCTACTATCCCTACAGCTGCCGTCCGGGCGATGTGCGCCAGGCGCAGATTGACAACCAGAGCAACTATTTCTTCGTCGACGTTCAGAGCCGCGGCTACTACCCGGCCTATGCCGTCAAGAAGCTCGAACGTCTGGGCATCGATGTGGGCATGACGGACGAGGACCGCGAGATCCTGGCCGCCAACACCGTCGACTTCATCAGCTTTAGCTATTACAGCACCCGTTGCTCCGCCGGTGCCGATAACCCCGATGTCGAGCGCACCCAGGGCAACGCCTTCGCCGGCGCCAAGAACCCCTACCTGCAGGAGAGCCAGTGGGGCTGGGCCATCGATCCGCTGGGCTTCCGCATCACCCTCAACGACCTGTACGACCGCTATCAGAAGCCGCTGTTTGTGGTTGAGAACGGTCTGGGTGCCAGGGATGTTGTCGAGGAGGATGGTTCTATCAACGACGACTACCGTATCGACTACCTGCGCCAGCATATCGCCGCGATGCGCGATGCGGTGACCGAGGACGGCGTTGACCTGCTGGGCTACACCACCTGGGGCCCGATCGACCTGGTCTCGGCCGGTACGGGCGAGATGTCCAAGCGCTACGGCTTTATCTATGTGGACCGCGACGACGCCGGCAACGGCACCCTCAAGCGTTCCAAGAAGAAGAGCTTTGACTGGTACAAGAAGGTTATCGCCACCAACGGCGAAGATTTGGCCTAGGCGTTCTCAACAGCAATAGTATCCTAACCAAGGCGCCCGGCGAGCAGCCTATGCCCGTCGGGTGCCTTGTTAAAAGAAGTAAAAACTTGCAATTGCACTACGGCGCGAGCACATCCAGCGGAACAACTTGGACGCCGCGGTCAGTGACATAGGCTTGTGAACCAAATCCAATGATTACGACTTTCGAAACTGGCGGGTTGTTTCCGGCGGCAACCATACGCTTCTCGACAGCAATAAGGCTGTCAGACGCCTCTTCGATTTGGGCGGAGCTGAGCTTGATTTCGACCGGGATCCACGTTCCACCGGGAGCCGCAATGACTGCATCGACTTCTAGATCGCGAGAAT